>JBIKTI010000020.1:0-14148 GCA_044348205.1 Phycisphaerales bacterium
CGCTGCCGAGGCCGCGGGCGCGGAGCGTCTCAACGAACTCGCGCTGACCCTCGACCGCGACCCACGCGTCGAGCGTGTTGTGGAGGACGAGAAGCGGGATCGCGCGCCATCCATCGAGGTGCTGAATCGGGTCGAGCCGCGCAGCGCGCTGCGGCTCGAACATGGCGCGGTTCCGCTGCCAGGCGAAGCTGCCCGTCGTGCACTCGACGCACGCTGCACGAAACGAGTGCGCGCGGCAAAGGCGAACGAGGGTCGCCATGCCGCCGGCGCTCATGCCGCCGAGCGCCATGCGGGTGTCGTCGAAAAAGCCTGTCGCAAGCGCGGCCTCGACGACTGCGTCGACCTCCCCGGCCATCTCTTCGACGAACTCGAGCGTGCGCTCGGGCTGCTGGAGCGCCATGTCCTCGCGCGCGCCGTGGCCCGGAAGGTCGAGCGACACCGTCGCGATGCCCGCGCGCACGAGCCGCAGGAAGCGCCCCGGGTCGAGCTCCTTGTTCGCTGTGCGGCCATGCATCCAGAAGAGGACAGGTGCGCGCTCGCCGAGGAACGCGCCGTCGGGAGAGAACGATGGGTGCACGACGAGCGCCGGGACGCCCGCCAAGCTCTCGAAGCGCGACTTCTCGCGGACGCTCGCGGGGAGTCCTCCGCCGATCTCAGGCACTGTGCGACTCCTCGCCGTTCGTGCCGTCGGCGGCGTCCGACGCGTCAGGGGTGTCAGGCGCGTCTGGCGTGTCGGGCATGTAGAGGTAGACCCACATGTCGTCCTTGTACTGGTGGCTCTCTGGGC
This sequence comes from Phycisphaerales bacterium, assembly GCA_044348205.1. Taxonomy (GTDB): domain Bacteria; phylum Planctomycetota; class Phycisphaerae; order Phycisphaerales; family SM1A02; genus QWPT01. The sequence continues at coordinate 788 of JBIKTI010000020.1, forward strand.
CCCTGAAGCCGGGAAGCGCGCGCTCGCTCTCATCGAGGTCGACGGGAGTGCGCAGGATGAGGAAGCCCTTGGGCGCGAAGAGCCCGCGCGAGCGCGCCGCCTGCGCCAACACGATCTTGCGCGAGGCGGGCTCGATCATCAGCGCATACGGCGGGTCCATGAACACGAGGTCGACGGGCTTCGGGCTGCGCGCAAGCGCCGTCGGGCCGAGCGCATCGGCCTGGACGGCCGTCACGCGGTCCCCGCACTTCAGTGTGGCGATGTTGTGCTCGAGGTAGCGGAAGACCTCGCGGTCGCGCTCGATGCAGACGACTTCCGCCGCGCCGCGGCTTGCGCACTCGATGCCGACGGTGCCCACGCCCGCGAAGAGGTCGAGGACGCGCGCGCCCTTGAACCAGCCGTGGAGCATGGCGAACACCGACTCCTTCACGCGCGCCGTCATGGGGCGCGTGCGGTCTTCGCCTGCGGGAGTGAGGAGCTGTCGCGAGCGGTACTCGCCTGAAATGATCTTGAGCACGCGGCGAGTGTACAGAAGCGTGCGCGGCGCGCCACGCTCAGCGCACGGGAGACTGCGCAGCCTCCTGCATGGCCGCGACGGGCGACTCGCCGCGCGCGATCCATTCGCCGCTTCCGCGACGGGCGATCATCTCGACGAACGCCTTGTACTCCGCGGACATGCGCGCGATGTCGGGGTCGAAGTACTCGCGGAGGACGGCGGGGCCGACCTGCCTGCCGATCGCCATGCGGCGCTCGTTGCGCGTGCCAGCGCGGCTCGACTCCCAGATGGTGCCCGAGATCCGGCCCTCGACCGCGTCGTCCAGGAGCCGCTCGAGGCCCTTGCGGTAGCGCCCGCCCTCGCCCTCGTTCAGGAAGTGGACGAGCGCCCAGACCTGCGCGTAGTAGCCGAGGAGCGTGTTGCGGCCGCTTTGCAGGAACTCCTGCGGGGTGCCTTCGATCAGCTGCTCGAGCGGCACGAAGCGATCGCGGCGCACCACATCGCGCAGCTCGCCGTAGCGCTCGAAGTTGCGCCACGGCATGAATGTGGGCGGCCCGCCGTTCGTCGAACCGCGCACGCCCTCCATGTAGCAGGCGATGCCTTCCTCAAGCCACACGGGCAGCGGGTGACGGAAGACGCGCTGCGTGTAGGCGTGCCACCCCTCGTGGGCCGCGATCGTGAAGGTGTCCCAGCGGCCGATGTCGTAGAGGACCGCATCGCCCTCGATCGTGTAGCCGCCGCGGCCCATGCGTTCGTAGATGCCCGCCTCTCGCGGAAGGCGCTCGCGGGTGTAGGCGATCCAGTCGTCGCGCGTGCCGAAGAGGTAGATGTCGATCGGTGCGTCGGTCGCGGGAAGCGGGATCAGCGCCGTGCGGTAGTGCTCGAGCGCGGTCGGCAGGAAGATCTGCATCCGCTCGCGGATGAGCGGGTCGCGCAGCGTCGAGTGCATGCGGTGCGTGCCGATGTCGATGCACTCGCCAGGCTGCTCGCGGAAGCGCCAGCTCTCGATGATGGGCTCCGTGCGGCGCAGCGTGGAGCCGACCGCGGCGGGCGCGGGCGGCGGCGCGACGACGCCCTGCGATGCGACGGGAGCGACAGGCGCGGGATTGCAGGACGAAAGCCCTGCAGCCGCGGCAACGACGAGGATGGAGGCTCCGACCCGCATGGCAGACCTCGCTTCGCGGGGGAATTCCCGCGGCGGCGAGTGTAGTGCCTTGGCGCGCATCGGGCTGCAGGAAATCCGACCGAACGAAAGGAGTCGCTGCGTCGATCAGCTTCCGAGCGCAGCGAGCGCGCCCTGCGCGGCCGCGATGTCTGCGTCGATCTCTGCGAGCTTCTTGCGGGTCTCCTCGACGACCGCGGGCGGCGCCTTCGCGACATATCCCGCGTTGTCGAGCTTCGCGCGCATCCCCGAGGCCTGCTTCTCGCGCTCGGCGATGAGCTTCGAAAGCCGCGTCTTCTCGGCGCCCGCGTCGACCGCGTCGACGAGGCCGTCGAGAAGCACCTCGGTGCCCTCGAAGGGGATCGCGACAGCGCCCGCAGGGCGTGCGGCGGGCGTCGGAGCAACCGTCTCGACGCCCGCAAGCGTCTCGACCACGCCCCCCGCCGCTGCCATGAGCGCGCGGACGGCGTCTGCGGCGCACAGCGTGACCTTCCGCTTCGGCGACACCTGCCGCTCGCCGCGAACCTTGCGGATCGAGTCGACGAGGGCCTGGACGCGCGCGAACTCGGCGAGCGCGGCGTCGTCGCGGAGGCTCGCCGCAGGCGCGGGCCACGCTGCGGTCGCGCACAGCGCGCTCGGCGGAAGCGACAGCCCCGCGACCGCGCGGTTCGGCAGCGCCTGCACGCTCGCCCACAGCGTCTCGGTGACGAACGGGCAGACTGGGTGCAGAAGACGCAGGATCGCGTCGAGCATCGAGGCGAGGATCGCCTGCTGCGTGGCGTTCGTGCGGACGGTCGGCTTGATGCCCTCGAGGTACCAGTCGCAGAAGTCGCGCCAGACGAGGTCGTAGAGCGCCTCTGCGACGCGGTGGAACTCGTAGTCGGCGATCGCCTCGTCGACGAGCCGCGTGGCGCGCTCGAGGCGCGCGAGCATCCAGCGGTCGAGGAGGGTGAGCGGCTCGGGCTTGCTCTCCGGGCTCGCCTGCGCGAGGTTCGACAGCGCGAACCGCGTCGCGTTCCAAAGCTTGTTCGCGAAGTTGCGCCCGAGGTCGAAGCGCGCGCTCGTGTTGCGCGCGAGCGGCGTTTCGGCGGTCGGCGTGGCGACGCCGGTCGCTGCGCCGAAGCCCGAGACCATCTTCTTCGACGCATCCTTCGGCGACGACTGGATCGCATCGGCGACGGTGTAGCCGCCGCTCGTCGTGGTCCACTTCGGCGTGAAGGCCTCGTTCGTGTACGGATCGACCATGTCGACCGGCAGACGGACATCCTGCGTGTTCGTCGCCATCGAGACGAGCGTGAAGCGCATCGCGTCGGAACCGTGCGAATGGATGATGTCGCGCGGGTCGACGCCGTTTCCAAGCGATTTCGACATCTTCTGGCCGTGGCCGTCCTGGATCATCGCGTGGATGAAGACATGCTTGAACGGCAGGCGCCCGAGAAAGTAACGGTTGAACATCACCATGCGCGAGACCCACAGCGTGATGATCTCGCGCGCGGTGCAGAGGACCGAGCTCGGGTTGTAGCGGTCGAGGAGCCCCGCCATCTCGGGCCACTTCGACGGGTCGGGCCAGCCGAGGGTGGAGAGAGGCCAGAGCGCCGACGAGAACCAGGTGTCGAGGACATCGGGGTCGCGCTTGAAGCCCGCCGCCTCGAGCGCTGCGCCGTCAGAGTCCTCGAGCAGGCACACATGGAGGTCGTGCTCGCCCTTCACGCTTGAAAGCGTGGAGATCGCGACCTCGGCGCCGTCGACGACGCGCGACGCGCGCACGGTGGCGCGCGACGCGGGAAGCGACGCGAGCATGCCGAGGTTCGCGGCCAGCGCGCTCGCCTCGCCGCGCTTCGACCACACGGGAATGCGGTGCCCCCACCACAATTGGCGCGAGATGCACCAGTCGCGGATGTTCTCGTGCCACATCTGGAAGTTCTTCGCGTAGCGCGCGGGGAAGAAGCGCAGTTCGCCGTCGCCCGCCATCGATGGCCCTGCTGCGACGGCCGCGGGCAGCGCGCCTTCGATCTGGTCCTTCGCCATCGCGCGCAGCGCCGTGCCGCGCAGGCGGTCGTCGGTCACGCGCACATACCACTGGTCGGACAGATACGGCTCGACGGGGACATGGGAGCGGTACGAGTGACCGACCGAGTGGCGGTACGGCTTCGCGTCCTCGAGAAGGCCGTTCGCCTTGAACCACGCGACGATGCGCTTGCGCGCCTCTTCACGCGAAAGGCCGACGAACGCGCGCGCGTCGTCGGAGACATCGGTCCAACCGTGGCGGTCGCTGATCGAGCCGTTCGGCGCCATGACATTGATCGCGGCCAGCGCGTGGCGCTGCCCGATGTCCCAGTCGTTCTGGTCGTGCGCGGGCGTGACCTTGAGGAAGCCCGTCGCGAACTGCGCCTTCGGGTCGGCAGGGTCGCCGCCCATCGACGCGGGCATGACGACATAGTCGTCTTCGACAACCGGGATCTCGCGGCCGACGATCGGGAGCCGCAGTTTCTTGCCGCGCAGCGCGGCCGCGCGCGGGTCCTTCGGGTTGATCGCGACCGCTGTGTCGCCGAGCATCGTCTCGGGCCGCGTGGTCGCGACCGTGATATGGCCCGAGCCGTCGGCGAGCGGATAGCGCAGGTACCAGAAGTGCCCGTCGACCTCCTCCATCTCGACTTCGTCGTCTGCGAGCGCGGTCTCGGTGACCGGGTCCCAGTTCACGAGGCGCTTGCCGCGGTAGATGAGGCCGTCGCGGAACAGCGTGCAGAACGCGTGGCGCACGGCCGTCGCGCAGGTCTCGTCCATCGTGAAGCGCGTGCGGTCGAAGTCGCACGAGCAGCCCATCGACTTGAGCTGCGAGAGGATCGTGGCCTCGTACTCGTCCTTCCACTCCTGCACCTTCTCGACGAAGGCCTCGCGGGCGAAGTCGGTGCGCTTCTTCCCTTGGAGGAGCAGGCGCTTCTCGACGACCGTCTGCGTGGCGATGCCAGCGTGGTCGGTGCCCGGCATCCACAGCGTGTTCGCGCCCTTCATGCGGTGGTAGCGCGTGAGGAGGTCCTGCAGCGAGTTGTTGAACGCGTGGCCGAGGTGGAGCGCGGCTGTGACATTCGGCGGCGGGATGAAGATCGTGTACGCCTCGCCCGGCGCCGACGGCTCGGCGTGGAAGCAGCGCGCGTCGTCCCAGCGCGCGAGGACGGCGCTCTCCGCCTCCGATGGCACATAGGCCTTGGGGAGTTCGGTCGAGGGTCGCGTCTGGTCTGCGTGGGTCACGGCTGCACTTCCTGCGGTCATCGGTCCTGCCTTGCGTTTGGGGGCGCGCATCATACGCCGCTTGACACAGCACCTCGCGGGCGCGGATAAACCGCATGTGCCGCACGCTGTGGTGCAGCCAAGGAGGCACGGGTGGCGAACTGGTATGTCAGCGTCAACGGAGGCCAGGCGGGCCCCTACCCCGAGGCGGACTTCGAGCGGATGCGCGCGCAGGGCATGATTCCGCCAAGCGCCTATGTGTGGCGCGAGGGCATGGGCAACTGGATCCTCGCTTCGGAGCTTCCACGGGGAGCCTCGGCTTCGCCGCCACCGCCTCCGATCATGGAACCCGCGCCTGGATTCGGGCCAAGCGCCTATCCGTTCGCGACGGGCGGCCAGCAGTTCGGCGCTGCGCCCTACGGCGCCGTGATTCCTGCGGCGAGCCCGAACGGCCTCGTCGTCGCGGCGTATGTGCTCGGAGGGCTCGCGCTTCTCTGCTCCTGCGTCACGGGTCTCCCTGCGATCATCTGCGCTGCGATCGCCATGGGCCAGCCCGAGCAGCGACGCCACGCGACGATCGCGCTCATCGTGTCGATCGTGTGCACTGTGGTCGGCGGGATCGTCGGCTTCGTCCTGAACGAGCTCATTGCCCCGCAGAACGGCTTCTAGAGTTCCGCGAATGCCTGCACGGATGACATCACGCACGGCGCCCGCGTGGACGACGCTCGCTCTCGCGGGCGCGCTCTTCGTCTGCGGCTGTGGCGACGAGCCGCGCACCGTGTCGACGGACGGCGCGTCGCGCGAGGCGCGCCTTCGCGAGATCGAGGACGCCTCCGACGCGATCGAACGCCTGATCCAGGCGCGTCGCGCCCGCGAGGCGGAGCTTCTCGTGCGCAAGCTTCTCGCGGCCGTTCCCGCCGAACGGCGCGAGGCGCGGCTTGCGGAGCTCGCGGCCCGCACGCTCTTCGCGCGCGCCCAGCTCGACGCTGCCGGACTTCCCAAGGCCGAGCGGGAGACGCTTGTGCGCGAGGCCGCGCTCTTCGCGCGCGAGGCGGCGCGGGCTGCGCCCGATGCGACGCGGCTTCGCTTCGCGGCGCTCCTTGCGGGGCAGTCGGGCGATGCCGCCGTCGCCACGCAGTTCTACGACGAGGCGCTCGCCTTCGCGCCCGACGACCAGCAGACATTGCTCTTCGCCGCGGGCGCGTCGCTTGCCGCGCGCGACGCAGTGCGCGCGCGGCCGCTCGTGGCGAGGCACGCGGAGCTTGCACCGAACGACGCGTGGAGCGCGGGGCTCGAGGCGCAGCTTGCGCTTCTCGATGGCGACGCCAAGCGCGCGGTCGAGCGGGCGAGCGAGGCGGTGGCCCGCGACCGCGAGCTGCTCGAGGTGCGGGTCATCCTGGCGACGGCGCTCGTGGCGGACGGCCGCGCATCGGATGCCGCGCGGCTCCTCGCGGCGCTGCCAGCGGAAACCCGCGCGAAGACGCCGATCGCGGATGCGCTCGCGCGCGCGCTGGCCACCAGCGGAGACCTCGCCTCGGCCGCGCAGGTTTGGGAGGACGCCCGCCGTGCGAATTCCGCCGACGCAGTCGTGCGCGCGGAGGCCGCGATCGCGCTTCTGCGGGCAGGCGACCGCGCGCGCGCTGCGGCGCTCCTCGACGGATTCGAGTCGCTCGTCGACGGTGTGCGGGAGCGGCGACGCGTCGAGGAGGAGATCCGCGCCGCTGCGCCCGTCAGGTGAATTGCGCGTCGAACGGCCCGCGCCAACCGTCAGCGCAGGCTGCGTCCGCCGTCGACCGTGATCGTGCCGCCCGTGAGGTACGGCGCCTCGAGGATGAGGAAGCGCACGAGCCGCGCCGCGTCCTCTGGCGTTCCCGCGCGCGCAAGCGGCGTGCGCGCGAGGACGGCGGACTTCGTGGCCTCCTTCGTGGCCTCGTCCATGCCCTCGGCCCACGCGACCACGCCGGGCGCGACGCAATGGACGCGAATCGCGGGGGCGAGCTCGACCGCGAGCTGTTCCGCCAGCGCACGCACGCCCGCCTTGGCGACCGTGTAGGCGAGATATCCCCGCCGCGGCTTGCCGAGCGCGTAGATGTCGCTGAAGAAGACGACCGCCCCGCCGCCTGTGACTGCGCTCTTCGCGAGTGCTCCGCGCAGCGCGGCGGTGATGATCGCGGGGGCGACCGCCTCCGCGCGATACGCGCGCTCCATCGACGCAGCGAGCGCAGGGCCCTCGCACGAGTCGAGCGGCGAGACGATGTAGTCGGACGCGTTGTGGACGATCGCGTCGAGACCGCGGCGCTCGACCGAGGGCGCGAGCGCCGCGAGGAACGCCTCGACCGACGCGAGGTCGCAGAGGTCAAGCGGCAGGACGAGCGGCTCAACGGCGAAGCCCGCTGCGCGCGCGGCCTCGCGCGCATCCTCCGCCGTCGCACGGCACTCCTCCTCCCGCGTGCGGAAGGTGAGGACAGGCTCGACTCCTGCGCGAGCGAGCTCGAGCACCGTGGCGCGGCCGACCCGACGCGCAGCGCCCGTGACGAGCGCGCGCGCGAGGGGACGGCTTGGGAGGGAATCGTTCGGCGCTGTCATGGGGCCTCTGGGGTCCTCAGTGGTCCTCAGTGGTCCTCAAGGGTCCTCAAGGGTCCTCAAGGGTCCTCAGGGGTCTGGTCGCAATCCGTCAAGGTCGAATCGTCGTCGGGAGCCGCGCCGCGAGGGCGGGCCCGAGCGAGATCCCTAGAATACCCGCCCGATGCCCGCAGGCTCATCCGCGAGAACACCAGCACCCGAGGCCCTGCGGCCGTCGCGCGCGAAGAAGCGACTCGTCCACGCAGCGCTCGCGCTCGTCGGGCTCGCGCTTGCGGGGCTCTTCTACCTGACGCGCCCCTCCACGCTGGCGTCGATCATCCTGCCAGCGGCGTCGCGGGAGATCGGCGGCGATGTCTCGGCGGCGCGGCTCTGGCTCGAGGGGCTCGACACGATCGTGGTCAAGGACCTCCGCATCCGCGTGCGCACCTGGACGGGCGACGCGGGCGAGGTCGTCCGCATCGAGACGGCACGGCTCGAGTTCTCGCTCTGGTCGCTCCTTCTCGGCGATGTCGACATCCGCTCGGTCGACATCGACCGCTTCAAGCTGCGGCTGGCGGAGCGCGGAGAGGCGCCTGGCGACTTCGCGCTGTTCGCGCTTGTTCCCGCACCCGACGACGACGCCGAGGGGCCGCCGCAGCGCCCTGCGCGCATCGCGATCGGCGAGCTCGCGGTCGAGCACGGCGTACAGACAGACGACGGCTACGAAGTGCTGGGAACCGTTCGCTTCGCGGGCTCGATCGAGCGCGACGCGGGCGCCACCTCCGCCTTCTCGTTCGGGCTCACGGGAATTGGCGATCTCGACGGGCGGCGCGCCATCGCCTCGATCAAAGGGTCGTTCGACCAGGACGCGCGGGCGCTCGCGGTGGAGCTTGTCGACCTGAGCCTCGACCCGGACCATCTCGGCGTGGTGCCGATCGCGCTGCGAGCGTCGACAGAGCGGCTCGGCCTCGTCGGACGCATTCCGCTCGCCAAGCTCTCCTACACCCCAGAGGCGGGCGCGTCCGCCGAGCTCGATGTCGAGGGGCTCGCGATGGACCTCCCCATCGAGGCGTTCGGCGGGCCTGAAGCCCGGCGCGACTGGGTCGGCTTCGCGGATGGCGAGCCTGTCGAGATCGACGCAACGCCCCGCATGACGATCCGCGAGGGCACCCTTCGCCTCGAGGGCGACCGCCTGAGCCTCGAGGGGCTGCGCGGCGAGCTCGGCTCGCGCGAGGCGGGGCGGCGCGTGCTGCCGCTTCCTTTCGAGTGCGAGTTCTCCGCCGAGCTCCCGCGTGCGCAGCTCGACGCCTTCGACTGGGACAAGCGCGAGGCCTGGCTCGAGGAGGCATCCCGCCTGGCGCCCTTCACGCTGTCGCTCGCCGTGCGCGGCTTCAGCTCTGCAGCGGCGGACGAGGAGCGCGCAGGCGGAGAGACTCGCGCGCCCATGCTCGTGCTGCCGCGCGCGGCCGTGAAGGTCCTCGCCGACTTCAACATCACCGCGTGGGAGATCGATGTCGAGACGCTGCTTTCGCGCGACGCGCCGACGGCCGACGGCCGCGCGGGCGAGGTCCGCTCAAGCGGGACCCTGGCGCTCTCGCGTGGATCGGGGGCGTTCGACCAGTTCCGCTATCGCCTCGACGATGTGCAGGGGCTCATCCGATTCGAGGGCGACAATGTCACCGTGGAGCGCCTGACGGGGCTCGGCGGGGACGGCGCATCCGTCTCGATCACGGGCACGCTCGTCGGCATCGCTGTCGGCGCGGAGATCGACCTGCGCGTCGAGTGCGTGGACGCGCCGATCGACGCGCGGCTCTTCGAGGCGTTCGAGCCAGGTCCGCGCGACGCGCTCGAACTCCTCTTCGACGCGCGCGCTGCGCGCAACCTCGAGGCTGCGAACCTCCTTCCCGACGCTGCGCTTCTCGTGACGCAGCGACGCGCGCTTGCGCAACTCGGCGACGACCCGTTGCGCGCGGCCGCGCGCGCGCGGCTCGAGCGCAGCATCGCGGCGGGGCCGTTCGCACTCGGCGGGCGCTGCGGATTCTCGATGCGCGTCTACTCGCCGCAGGGATTCGGCCAACCCGTCTTCGTCACCGGCTCCGTCGAGGTCCGCTCCGCGGGGCTCCTCTTCAGCCGCTTCCCCTATCCGCTGCGCATCGAGCGCGGCACCTTCACCGTGCTCGACGAGGCGATCGTGATCGGGGGCGGCGGCATCGAGGCGACCACGCCCGCGGGCGGCCGCTTCACCATCTCGGGCTCCGTGCAGATTCCGCGCGACGGCTCGGGCGGGCGCGGCGTGCGCCCGCTGATCCAGATCGCGGACGAGAACGACGCGCTGAACCCCGCGCTTCTCGCGGCGATTCCCCACGCAAGCGACTCCGTGCCGCAGGGCTGGCCAGGCGCCGCGCTTGCGCCCGCGGGCGAACTGCTGCGCGCGCTCGGCCTCTCGGGCGCGCTCGACATGACGGGGATCGTGACGAGCAGACCCGACGGCACGGAGGACTTCCGCGTGCGGCTCGCGCTTGCAGATGGCCGCGCGGAACCCGACGCGGATGGCCGCGCGTGGCTTTCGCGCGAAGGCCTGCCGTGGCCCGACGACTTCGCGCTCGAGGCGTGCACAGCGCGCGTCGACATCACGCCCGAGCGCGTGCAGTTCGACCAGTGCATCGGACGCCGCGGCGCGGGAACCGTCGTCGCGCGCGGCCACGCCGATCTCGTCGGCCCCGAGCGCGTGGTCGAGCTCGAGCTGAACGACCTTCCGCTCGACCGCGCCTTCGAGGACTTCCTCTCGGGCGACGAGCGCGAGGCGGAGGCGCGCTTCCGCCGTCTCGAGCCTTCGGGCGTGGTCGACGGCGTGATCCGCCGCACAGTCGACGCAACGGGCGCCGTCACCAAGGGAACGCTGGCGCCCGAGCGGATCGAGGTCCTCCTCGACGGCGCGCGCGTCTCCGCAGACCGCATCGCGGGACGCGTCGCGGTCGACGGACTCTCGCTCCGCGCGGAGAGCCTCGAGTTCCGCCTTGCGTCGGGTGGCCAGCCTGACGGCATGCTTCGCCTGTCGGGGCCGCTCTCGGCGGACGAACTCGATGCGCGCATCAGCGGCGCGCGGTTCGAGTCTCCGCTCCTTCGCGGCGTGCTGTCGACGAGAAGCGACGCGCTCGTCTCGCTCCTCCGTACACGCGGCGTGCGGGGCGTCTACGACGCGCACTACACCGCGCGCGGAGGCGAGCGGCTCGAGCTCTCGCCGCGGGCGCTCGAGCTCGGGGAGGACGGCGCGCGGCTCGGCATCGCCTTCGATGCAGACAGCAGGATCGTCGCCGACGGGGGCTCCGTGGAGATCGATCTGCGCGGAGCGCTGGCGTCGGGCGCATCCGGCTCCGTCAACCTGCGCGGCACGGTCGACCTTGCGTCCGCGCCCGTCCTCGCGGCGCAGTACACCCTCGACGCAGCGGCGCTCACGACCGCGCTGCGCGCCGTGCTTCCACCGCCGCTCGACGACGCGGCCCGCGCGATCGCGCTCGAGAGCGCGGGCCGATTCCTGCTCGATCTACCCGCCATCGACCTGCGCATCGCGGAGCCGTCGCAGCCCGACGCCGCGGCTTCCACGGAAGGCGCGGCGGAGGTCGATGTGGCGCTCTATTCGCTCGGCGGCACGCTGCGCGTCGAGGACGCGGCCTTCGACGCGGGGACGCGCGTGACAGGCCTCACGGGCGAACTGCCGATCGCCTTCCGCTACGAGCCCCTCGCCACGGAGTCCGTGCGCTTCCGCACGGCGCTGTCGGCCTCTCGCGCCACCGTGCTCGGCCGCGCCGTCGGCAAGACGCGCGCCACAATCGCGTCACGCGACGACGGGCGCGCCATCTCCATCAAGGCCGACGGCGACCTCGCGGGCGGCCGCTTCGACATCGCGTCGACCCTCGATCGCGAGCTGAACCGCTACGACATGCGGCTCCGCGTCGCAGACGCCGACTATGAGCGGCTGCGTGAACCGGGGTCCTCCTCGCGCGCTGGCGAGGGCGGCCGCATCAGCGGGTTCCTTTCGCTCAGCGGGCCGATGGGAGAGCAGAAGCAAGGCGATGCGCCGCGCGAGGGCACGGCCCGCGTCTCCGTGCGCGATGCGACCATCGCGTCGACGCCCGTCGCCATGCGCGCGCTGCAGCTGACGCAGCTGATGCTGCCGATCAACAGCGCGCTCCAGCGCACCGACGCCGAGGCGCGCATCCGCGGCGACACCGCGGAGATCGTGTCGGCCCGCCTCTCGAGCGGCACCCTCGAACTCACGGGAAGCGGCACGATGGACATCCCGACCATGACCGTCGCCATGCGGCTCTATCCGAAGGGCACGGTGCCGATCGTGAGCGACCTGATCGGTGGACTCACGCGCGCGATCTTCGCGATCGATGTCTCGGGGCCGCTCGGCGACCCGAAGGTCTCCCTCGCGCCGCTTCCAGGCATCACGGAGGTGCCTGCGGTGCGCGCGGCGCCCGAGGCGCGCGTGCCCCTTCCTGCAGACGCGGCTCCGCAGACCCCCGATCCGTCGCCGAAGCCCCTACCCTGACCGTTCCCGCTTCTTCCGAACCCACCGCGTCCGACCGACGAACGACAGACGAACGAACGACACATGCAGCCACATCCCGACCAGAACCAGCCCCAGCGGCCCTCGCTTGATCTTTCGCAAATCGAGTCAGCCGTCGACGGTTTCTTCGCGACCTCGGGCGTGCAGGCCTCGCATGAAGCGCGTGAGCTCGTGGCGGAGATCATGCTCTCGGGGCTGAAACTCGTTGCGGACGGCGCCGACATGGGGCAGCTCAAGCTCGTGCGCAGCGCGCTCAAGGAGATGCGCCATGCGTACAGGATCTTCAATCCGTACAAGGGAACTCGCAAGATCTCGATCTTCGGCAGCGCGCGCACGCCCGAGAGCGACCCCGACTACCAGCTTGCGCGCGTCTTCAGCCGCGTCATCTCGGAAGCGGGCATGATGGTGATCACGGGCGCTGGCGACGGCATCATGAAGGCGGGCCACGAGGGTCCCGAGGTCGACAAGTGCTTCGGCCTCCGCATCAGGCTTCCCTTCGAGGCGGGCGCGAACTCCGTGATCACGGGCGACCGCAAGCTCGTGAACTTCCGCTACTTCTTCACGCGCAAGCTGATGTTCATGGCGCACTCGGACGCGGTGGCTGTGTTCCCCGGCGGATTCGGCACGCAGGACGAGCTCTTCGAGGCGCTGACGCTGATCCAGACGGGCAAGTCGAACCTCATCCCGATCGTCCTCATGGAGCACGAGGGCGGCGACTACTGGTCGGGCTGGGAAGAGGGCTGCGTGAAGCCGCTTGCGCGCCGCGGGCTGATCTCGCCCGAGGACCGCGGGCTCTACTCGGTGCACCACGACCCGGCGGCCGCGGTCGCGGAGATCAGCGCGTTCTACAGCCGCTTCCACTCGATGCGCTTCGTCGGGAAGGACCTCGTGCTGCGCCTCCATCGCGCACCCGACGCTGCGGAGCTCGCCGCGCTCGAGCGCGAGTACCGCGCGGATCTCTGCAGCGAGGGCTCGTTCGGCGTCGTCGGCGCGTTCGAGGAGGAGCTCGAGTTCCGCGAACTGCCGAGGCTCGCGTTCCGCTTCAACCGACGCGCGTGGAGCCGCCTCCGCAGCTTCATCGATGCGCTGAACGGCGCGCCGGCGAGAACCCGCGCATGAACCCGCGCGTGAACCCGCGCATGATGGATGCGTCTTTCGCGGCGCTTGGGGCCGCGATGCTCGTTGCCCTGCACGGCGGCTGCGCATCCGGCGCGGGAGAAAGCGCGCGCGTCTCGGCGCAGCGACCGACCGCGGAGGCGAACGACGCGCCGATCGGCGTCGGGTTCAGCTGCGTGCGGTGGTTCGTGCCCGCAGGAGCGGAGTCGCGCACGATCGCGCTC
>JBIKTI010000235.1:0-4891 GCA_044348205.1 Phycisphaerales bacterium
CGCGCGGCGCAAGAGGCCCAGCCGGGCGTTCATGTCGGACGAATCCAAGTCAGCCATTGTCGACCTCAACTCCAGGTGTTCACTGCCCCGCCGCCGCGCTTCGAACCGCCCGTTGAAGCCGTTCGCGCGGTGGTCTTCGCCTTCACTTCGGTCTTCGCCTTGCGGCCGCGCTTCGGTGCGGCCGTGTGTCCATTGGCGGCGCCGTTGGCCGCGCCATTTGCAGAGGCGGCCGCGAGCTTGGCGCGCTCCTCTGCGGTCCAGCCAGACTCCCAGCTCCTGGGGTAGTTGAGGTCGTCGAGCGCGAGCGCCGCCTTCGTCGGATAGAGCGGCGCGAAGGTGTCGCACATCACAGCGAGCTCATTCGTGTGGGTCGCGCCGATCGACGCCTCGACAGTGCCCGGGTGCGGGCCGTGGGGGATCCCCTGCGGGTGGAGCGAGAGCGAGCCCTGCTCGATGCCGCGCCGCGCCTTGTAGTTGCCCTCGACGTAGTAGAGCACCTCGTCCGAGTCGAGGTTCGAGTGGTTGTAGGGCACCACGATCGCCTGCGGATGGAAGTCGAGCGGGCGCGGGCAGAACGAGCAGATGACGAAGTTGTGGGCTTCGAAAGTCTGGTGGGTCGGCGGCGGCAGGTGGTGCTTGCCGACGATCGGGCTGAAGTCGTCGATGTTGAAGCAGTACGGGTAGTAGCAGCCATCCCAGCCGACGATGTCGAGCGGGTGGTAGCTGTACATGTAGGAGTGCACCTGGTCGCGGCTCTTGATGCGCACCTCGAACTTGCCCTTCTCGTCGAAGGTCATCGGAAGCTCGGGAAGGCGCAGGTCGCGCTCGCAATAGGGCGCGTGCTCGAGGAACTGCGCGGTCTTCTTCGACATGTAGCGCGGCGGCGGAAGGATGTGCGAGCCGTTCACGCTCTCCATGAGCAGGAAGCGGGGCTCCGGCTCGCCAGCAGCGGGCTTCGCGAACTCCATGCGGTAGATCGTGCCCTTCGGGATCACGATGTAGTCCTTCGGCCCGAACTTCAGCGCGCCGAACATCGTGTACACGGTGCCAGATCCGAAGTGGATGAAGAAGCACTCGTCGGCCGAGGCGTTCTTGAAGTGGTACTTCATCGGCTCGCGCGGGACGCACACGCTGATCTCGACATCGTTGTTGCCGAACAGCACGGTGCGGCCCGTCACGGCGTCGCCCTTCGGCTTCATGGGCATGCTCTTCACATGGCGCATGCGCATGGTGTCGCGCTCGACATACTCGACCTTGGTCGAGTAGAGCGGCTTCCAGCCGATCACCTGGGTCGGCGGGTTGATGTGGTAGAGGGTCGAGGTCGGGCCGACGAAGCCCTCCGTGCCGAACACTTCCTCGGCGTAGAGCCCGCCGTCGGGGCGGCGGAACTGGATGTGGCGCTTGGAGGGAAGCTTTCCGAGCTTGGTGTAGTAGGGCATTGGTGTCGTTCCCGTGGTCTGACGCAGGCGAGCGCGAGAAGCAAGTGTACCCCGCGAGCCTCTGTGCGGCCAAGATGGAAAGCGGCCCCGATCGCTCGGGGCCGCGTTGGATTGATGATGTGAAGGCCTGCGAACGGTCTGCCGTCGCCGACCGTCAGCCGATCGGCTCGTCGACGCCCGGCTCCGCGATCGTGACGCCGCCTTCCTGGCCCGCCGCGAGCGCGCTCTGCAGACGGTCGCGCACGGTCGTCGTCGCCGTGCTTCCGCGCCGCTCTGCGCCGAGCGCCTCCGCCTCCTCCGCGGCCTCCAGCAGCATCGCAGCGGCGGCCTCGTCGTCGTACCCGGTCTCCTCGACGAGCCTGCGGACCTTGGCCTTCGAGTAGGCCTCGAAGCCAGTGCCCGCCGGGATGAGGTGGCCGAGGAGCACATTCTCCTTGAGGCCAAGAAGCTCGTCCGACTTGCCGCCGAGCGCAGCCTCCGTGAGCACCTTGGTGGTCTCCTGGAAGCTCGCGCCCGAGAGGAAGCTCTCGGCCTGGAGCGAGGCCTTGGTGATGCCGAGAAGCAGCGTCTTCGCTGTGGCAGCGCGTGGCTTCTTCGTCTTGCACACCGACTTGCCTTCGGCCTCCGCGACCGAGTTGGCCTCGCGGATCTCGTCCTTGTCGACGAGCGATCCGACGGGGAGTCCTGTGTCGCCCGCGTCGTCGATGCGCATCTTGCGAGCAAGCGAGTCGTTCACATCGCGGAAGACGAACTTGTCGACGACATCGTTCGGCAGGAGAGCCGTGTCGCCCTGGTTGGAGATGCGCACCTTCGACAGCATCTGGCGGAGGATGACCTCGATGTGCTTGTCGGAGATGGGCACGCCCTGGGCGCGGTACACATTCTGCACCTCGTCGAGCATGTAGACATACAGCGCGTCCTCGCCCTTGATGCGCAGGATGTCCGCGGGAATCATCGGCCCCTCGGTGAGCGGATCGCCCGCCTCGATGCGGTCGCCCGTGTGGACGAGCAGCGCCTTGCCCTGCGGCACATGGTGGTCGTGCTCGAGGCCCGCGTCGCTGACGACGCGGATCGTCATCTTGCCCTTGCGCTTGTCGGAGTGCAGCTCGACGCGGCCCGAGATCTCCGCCATGACGGCGGGGTCCTTGGGGATGCGCGCCTCGAAGATCTCGGTGACGCGGGGCAGACCACCGACGATGTCGGCGGAGCGTGCGGCTTCCTTCGGCTGGCGCGCCAGCATCTGGCCCTGCGCGATCTGCTGGCCGTCCTTCACCTCGATGCGCGCCTTCGCGGGCAGGTGGTGGAAGTCGAGGATGTTGCCGTTCTCGTCCTCCACGATGATCTGCGGGTGCTTCTCGCCCGTGTGCTCGATGACGATCATCTCGACGCCCTCGCCCGCACCCTTCTTGGTGTCGATGCGGAAGGTGACATCCTCGATGAGGTCCTTGAAGCGGACGGTTCCCGACTTCTCCGCAAGGATCGGCGTCGCGTGCGGCTGCCACTCGCAGAGCACGGCTCCCTTCTTCACGGGCTCACCCGTGCGGACGAAGAGCTGCGCGCCGTAGGGGACCTTGAACTTCTCGAGCTCGCGGCCGTGGCCATCGACGACCGCGATCTCGCCGTTGCGCTTGAGGGCGACCATCGTCTTGGTGCCGTCGCCGTGCGAGACCTCGACCTCCATGCAGTCGCGCAGCTGGACGGTGCCTCCGAACGCGCTCTTGTGCTGGTTCTCGAGAATGCCGCGCGCCGCGATGCCGCCCGTGTGGAAGGTACGCATCGTGAGCTGCGTTCCAGGCTCGCCGATCGACTGGGCGGCGATGATGCCGACCGCCATGCCGATCTCGACGGGCTGGCCCGTCGACATGTCCTGGCCGTAGCACTTTGCGCAGACGCCACGGGCTGTCTGGCAGGTGAGTGGCGATCGGACATAGACGCTCGTCAGGCCGAGTTCCTCGATCTTGCGCGCCACGGGGTCGGTGATGACCTCGTTGCGACGCACGATCACTTCGTCGGTGATCGGATTGATGATCGTCTCGACGCTGGTGCGGCCGCGGATGATGTCACGGAGCGGGACATCGACTTCCTCGCCCTTGTAGATCGCCTTCTTCGGGATGCCCGAGGGCACGCCGCAGTCGTCCTCGAGGACGACGACCGACTGCGCGACATCGCACAGCTTGCGGGTGAGGTAGCCCGAGTCCGCCGTCTTGAGCGCGGTGTCCGCGAGGCCCTTGCGGGCGCCGTGGGTCGAGCTGAAGTACTCGAGCATCGACAGACCCTCGCGGAAGTTCGCGCGGATCGGCGTCTCGATGATCTCGCCGCTCGGCTTGGCCATGAGGCCGCGCATGCCTGCGAGCTGCTGCATCTGGCTCACGTTTCCACGCGCGCCCGAGTCGGAGAAGAGGTACACGGGGTTGAGGTACTTCGAGCCCTTGCCCTCCTCGATCGAGACCTCCGCGCCGTTCTCGTCGCGGCGGTCCTTCTTCAGGGCCTCGACGAGCTTCGCGGTCACCTCGCCACGGCACTGCTGCCAGAGGTCGAGGAGCTGGTTGTGCCGCTCGCGCTCGGTGATGGCGCCGCCTTGGTAGGACTTCTCGATGCGGTCGACCTTCTTCTGCGTGGCGTCGAGAAGGGCCTTCTTCTCAGCGGGGATGCGCAGGTCGGTGATGGCGAACGACAGGCCCGACACGGTCGAGTAGCGGAAGCCCGTCTGCTTCATCGCATCGAGGAGGTCGATCGTGGCGGCCTTGCCCTTGCGGGCGAAGGTGTCGTCGATCACGCGTGCCGCACCCTTCTTGCCGAGGGCGCAGTTGTAGAACGGCATGCCGTCGGGCAGGATCTCGCTGAAGATGATGCGGCCGAGCGTGGTCACGATGCGGCGGTTGGCGGGCATCGGATCCGTTGGCTTCTTCTGGTCGTTGACGACCTCGGCGAAGCGCGCGAGACGGACCTCGATCGGATCATGGAACGAGATCTTGCGCGGGTCGCCGTGGGGGAGCTGCGAGCACAGGAGGGCCTCCTCCATGTCCTTGAAGCGCCGCACGGGGGCCGTGGCGTCGCCGTGGCTCGTCGTGAGGAAGTAGACGCCCATGACGATGTCCTGCGACGGGCTGACGATCGGGTTGCCGTTCGCGGGGCTGAAGATGTTGTGCGTCGACATCATCAGCACATGGGTCTCGGTCTGCGCCTCGACCGACAGCGGCAGGTGCACCGCCATCTGGTCGCCGTCGAAGTCGGCGTTGTAGCCGGTGCAGACGAGCGGGTGGATCTTGATCGCGTTGCCCTCGACGAGCACCGGCTCGAACGCCTGGATGCCCATGCGGTGCAGGGTCGGCGCGCGGTTCAGCATGACCGGGTGGTTCTGGATCACCTGCTCGAGGATGTCCCACACCTCGGGGTCGCGGCGCTCGAGCATGCGCTTGGCGCTCTTGATCGTGTCGGCGAGGCCGTGCTCC
>JBIKTI010000523.1:0-4883 GCA_044348205.1 Phycisphaerales bacterium
ATTACGTCACTGCTGCGAAATATACCCCCATCTAGATTGGTGTTTTGAATGATTCTGTCATTGCCACTTCCTGTGGTCAAATGAAGCGATTCAATGCTGGAAAGCGAGGCGATCCCGGAAACGACACCACCGACCAATGCATTTATAATTTGTAGATTGTTTGTTGCCTGGGATAGGTCTAATTCCAGTATATCGTCTCCCGGGCCACCGGCAACCAAATCGACTCCTTCTCCTGCTTTGATGGTGTCATCACCATCACCTCCGTACAGGCTATCATTTCCAATGCCGCCGTCTAAGATATCATTACCAGTATTCCCCGTAAGCATGTCGTTGCCTGCCAAACCATTGATTCGATCACTTACAAAGCTGCCGATGAGATCATCGTTTCCTGTTGTACCAAAGATCATCTGGGCATAAGTCTGAAGAAAGTCCGGCTTTCTAAAATCGCCCAACGTGTCAGCAAAGCTAGTATTCGCAAGGGCCTGGTTGATGCGTGCATCGAATTGGGATTGTGTCAGGCCAAAGTGGTCTTCAAAGGTGTCGAGACCACTAATGACCATCCCCCAGTAGACATAGCTTTGCCTGTCTCCAGAAGGTGCGTTGTCTTTGAGTGAGGACAGCAGTGAATCAAAACTGGTGTTCGATTCCATGCTGTCGTCATTAATGTTATATGTAACCTCATTGAAGAGGCCATTGAGGGCGCCCTGCACTAAAATGCGGCCACTATAACTTCTAATCAAAAGGCCCCATATTTCTGTCAGAAAGTTTGCAGCTAGCTGCTGCGGATCAGTGAACTGGCCCCACTGCAGGAATCCTTCCCCAAAAAATGCTTCCAAGAACGCTAGCTTTCTGCCATCCGTGTAGATCCCCCTGCTGTCAGTAGCCACAGCCTCGACACCTGCCCATTTGTACAGGAGAGCTTCCAACTTGTTGATGTGCTGATTGACAAAGACTTCGTAGTTGCTGGAATCTAATGAAACAAGCTCGCGCATCAAACCCAGGAGGCCTGGATCTTTGCTCATCGCAATATGAAGGTCTGGCAGAGTGCCATAGCCGCGTAGTGTTGGTAGAAACAGTGTTTCAGGCTTGTGTTGGTATTCACTGCTGTATTGGCTGATCGTCTGATCCAGCGCAAACCAAACATCAACGATTTTCCGGGTCGCGCCACTTGCTATGGTGTATGAGCTCGAGCTACTGATCCGATTCCCTTGGTTGGTCTCATTTAGGGATGTTGAGCTGAGATTGATGCTGCGAATGCCCCAGTCGGAGATGCTGCGAAGCTCACCAATTTCAGAGATTCCATTTTGGTTGCGGTCTTGCCAAATTCTGAGATTGGCAAACTGGGCATCGGCAGCAGAGATTATATTGTCATTATTGCCATCAAGCTGCTTCAGGATGATAAATCCTCCGGTTGCAGCATTGCCGAAGAGTTCTGTAATGTCATCAACCAAGAAGTTGTTATTGCGATCGATGGCTAAAAAGCCATCATCCGCCTTCACCCAGCCAGTCCATTCTGCAAATCCATCGGCATCCAGATCGAACAGAGCGTTGGACTGCTGCAGCGAGATGAGTTCAATGCCGTCATTATCGAGATCAAGAACAAGGGGGCAAGTGTAATTCTGGGCGTTCGGCCATAGAGGGGTGCTTGGCAGTGGGTTTTTGGGGAGTGCCCACGGGCTACCGGGGAAATCCTTGGCAGCTCTCAATCGATCATCTGCATCTTTGTATATATTGTCCCAGAAGTCATAGTTTTTCTTGAATAGTACTGGGATTTTGCCAAATGTTTGGGGATACGGATGAGGTAAGTTCCCACCAAGCGCGGCCAACAACTGCCCCAACGAGACGGGAAGTCCCATGGAATCAGGTATAGCATCCCATAGCCATCCCTTTGGATCATCTAAGAACGCTGCAACGGAATCAGGTATTCCTAATATCTTATCCTTTATGTCTTCCATGAATGACGGGGTTTTTCCACTTGGGTCGATGAAGACCACTGGATTATTTAGGACATAGGAATATAGATTTATCCCTCCTCGCTGGCCAATTGGATCTTGAGCTGTGAATCTTCCGAGCCCCGGCGCGAAGTACCTTGCTCTCATTAAGGCAAGCCCAACTGGATCATCCATTACCCCCCATTGCCCCACAAATTCAAATGGGTTGGCGAACGCTTCTGTTTTGCTCAATGGCTCCCCAAACGGCAGATAGCTATAGCTGTTTCTGGTGAGGCCCGATCCATCGGTGAGTGCCAGTGTCGAGCCGATTGCATCAAAGTCATAAAAGAAGCGATCGCCATTGCCGCTCACCTGGCTGGCCAAGCCCAGGCCATGCAGGTAATTGGCGACCAGGCCACCAGTGTTGTTGTATTCGCCGATGACATCTCCCCAGCCAAAGGGATCAATTTGAAACTCGGATCGTTGGCCGTTTACAACGACGGCAGTGCGGTTGCCAAAGGCGTCATAGTCATAGGCAAAGGTTCCGTCGGGTGTGGTTGCACCGATCAGGCGGTTTTCATCGTTGTAGGTGTAAGTCCACGTTTGGCTTGAAGTGCTGATGCGGGTGAGATTTCCATCGGCATCGTAGCTGTAGGTTCTGCTGCCAACCTGACTGTATTGATTCAGCTGATTCGTGCTGTAGCTTGTGGCTACTCCGTTGGTTTCGGTGCGAACCCGATTGCCAGCTGGATCATAGGTATAGCGCAACTCGAGATCAACCACGTTGGGGTCTGTGTAGTCCTTGAGCGCATAGATAAGTTGGCCTGTGGCGTCATATTGATAGGACCATTTGCCATCAGCTGTGCTGACGCCAATTCGCTGACCCAGGTTATCGTAACTATAATTGATAAAGGAATTGATGCTGCCGTTGGCGGCGTAGTTGGTGATGGATGTGAGTTGGCTCGCAACGTCATAGCCATAGATGGTGTAGGTGCCATTGCCATTGGCCTTTTTCGTCAGGCCCCCGTCGGCGTTGTAGGTGTAGGCCACTTGCAGTTGACCATTCTTATCCGTTAGCTTGATGAGCCGACCGTTGGCATCATAGATATAATTCACAGTATGGCCGCTTTGGGTGGTCAGCTGGCTGCGGCGGCCGTTGCTGTCATAGGCATAGGCAACAAAGCGACCATTGGGTTCGGTGATCTTGGTCACGCGCTGGGAACTGTCGTACGCCAAGGTGGTGGTACCTTTGGCGTCGACAATCGTGGCCAGTGATCCATCGGCGTTATAGGTGTAGGTTTGACTGGTTCCATCGTCAAATGTTTTGCGGGTGATCCTGCCTGCGTTGTCATATTGGAAGCGGAATGTATCGCCGCTGGCCTCAACAACTTTGACAACATCACCAGACAGGCCACGCTCATACGACATGGCCGTCCCATCGGGTTGGATGATCTTCGCTAACTCGCCATAGTTATTGTATTGATATTGTGTTGTTCGGCCGTTTTGATCGCGTATTGCCGTTGGGTAGGGTAGGTTGCCCGAATAGGAAAAGCCAACACTCTGATTCAAGGGGTCAACCTGACTTGTTAACCTCCCCTGCTCATCGTAGGTCAACGTTGTAACCAACCCGCCCGGAGCGGTTATCTTTACTAATTCACTTTTTGCATTGTACTCAAACAGGAGTTCCTGCCCAAGCGGATCTTGGGCCTTTTGGATCAGTCCTGAATTGGTGAAGAACAGCTTAGTGACCCCGCCCTGCGCGTTGGTGAGGTGGATGACACCCGGTGAAGGGAATTGGGTGGTGGCCATGATGGGTTGCGCCTGTTATTGCCAATGTAAGAAAATTACGCGCGACTTGCACTGGCTTTGCCTTGTGTTTATGGTTTGTCGTATTTATGAGTCTGGAGTGCTCTTGGTCTGCAATCGCTAACGGTCTTGGGCTTTCGCCTGGCTGCGCATCGTTGTGTAGCCCTTGCTACCAAGTGACCCTTCCTCAAGAGCGGGGTGCTCCTCCTCTCTCCAGAATCTGATGCACTTCTCCTGTGGGCCTTTCTGCGGTGGCTTGCCGAGAGCCTGTTGGCGAGTCTCCGCATGAAGGCCTGCTTGATTCATGTCCTTGAACTTGCTGTCCCTGGTTTTGGCCGCAACCTCTGTATAAGGACCATCGCTTTTCCTCCCGCAGTGACCCCCAGGTCCTCCAGCCGGTTTCTTTGCAGGCTCTGGTTTGGTTCGGGCCCGAAGCCTTAGTCCCTACGAGCTCACGTTCACGTTGCCCTTGACCTCTCCAGTGGCTGCCATCAGAACACAACCCTCGCCGTCGCCAAAGGGCAACGCCCGGCCGCTGTCGCCTTGCGGGTAGCGCCGAGGCCAGTAACGGACTGATCCCGAGGTTGGCTGCGAGCCCCTGCAGACGCCCGCGTGTGAGTGACAGGTTGTGGCACTGATCCCTGGGGGGATGCGACCCCCAGACGACAACCGGCTTCACCGTGTCCCCGCCGCTTCCGACAGAATCACTCTTACAGCAACTCCCCTGGCCGGGCCTGGATCGCCTGGGCATCCTCCAGGCCCTCGGCGGCCTCATCCTCGGCCTGATCGCCCTGCTCAGCTCCTATGACCACATCACCCTCGCCGGCCGCACCCTCCCACTCCCCCAGCAGTGGGGCATCCCTTGCATCGCTGCCTCGGTGGCGTCAGTTTTTGTCGACGCTCAACTGGCGACGCGATCCCGGCTACGAGCAGAGCATCGTGCTGCACGAGCAACGCAGGATTCAGCACGAGCTGCGGATGAAGCAGCTGAGGAGCGAAATCGAGCAGATCGAGAGAGAAACCGCTGGCGTCCCCTGCAGTGGTGTAATTCCCCCGGCACCCCCACCGCGGCGTAGCCGGGGTGGGCCGCGCATCTCAGGCGGCTGGCCCAGCGGCTGGCATTGCAAGGGGTGGGCAGGCCCGTTT
>JBIKTI010000236.1:0-4883 GCA_044348205.1 Phycisphaerales bacterium
CTGGGGCGGCACCGTCAACCTGAACTTCTTCTCGATCTGGAACATCGGCGACGACAGCCTCGACATCGACCAGGGCTGGCGCGGCAAGGCCCAGTTCGGCCTCATCGTCCAGGGCTACTCGGCGAACGCCAGCCAGGGCTCGGGCGTCGGCGACAACGCCATCGAGATCGACGGCGCCGAGAATTCTGACTACCAGCCCGTCACCACGGGCGTCCTCTACAACATGACGGTCATCGGCGACAAGGGCACGACCAACGCCAACGGCTGCGATCACGCCATCGCCTACCGCGACAACGCCCGCGTGCAGATCCGCCAGTCGGTGTTCATGGACATCGGCGAGCGCATCGTGCAGAACGACAATGTCGACGGTGACGGCGGCGCTGGCTACGGCTTCAACGGCACGCACACCTGGGCTCAGACCTGGACGACTGCGTTCAGCGTCTTCCCCACGGTGAACGCGCCTGCGAACCCGCAGAACTTCTACAAGGCGCAGGTCGACGGCATGCTGAACGAGATCAAGGACTCCGCGTTCTTCAACAACACCTTCTCGACGGCCTACACCGAGGCGAACGCCCGCGGCGTCTTCGCCAAGGCCAACGCGAACGTGATCTCGACCTCGAGCCCGATCGTCTCGATCACTCGTGGCGCGACCGTCAGTCCGACCGCGACCCTCCGCATCAACCCCGTGACGAACCTCGATCCCCGCGCGGCGGGCGATGCCGTCACAGCGGCGCTCGTCGCTCCGGCTCCGAACGACGGCTTCTTCCAGGCCACCAACTACCGCGGCGCGTTCAGCCCGACGGTGAACTGGCTCTGCGACTGGACCGCGGCCGATGCGTTCGGCATGACCAACCCGACGGCCGGCCAGTGCCCGGCAGAGACGAACTGCCCCGCCGACCTCAACGGCGATGGTCAGGTCAATGCGTCCGACCTCGGCACGCTCCTCAGCCTGTGGGGCACCGCGGGCGGCATCGTGACGGGCAAGAACTCCGACGGCGTCTGGAGCGCGGATGACCTCGCGTCGCTCCTCGCGACCTGGGGCTCGTGCGAGTGATCCCAGCGGGTGTCGAAGGTTCGCACTGAAGAGTGCATCAGCGGCCCGGTGGCGGTTCATCCGCCACCGGGCCCTTTCTGCAAGTGCGCCGCGCGCGCACTTGCAGAAGGGGCTCGGCGAGGGCGCGTGACCCCGAGCGGTAGAGTGTGCGACCACGCCGCGAGGCGAGGAGTGGAGTGAACATGCTGAGTTCCATCGCGATCGTTCTATGTGGCGCGGGCGTGGTCCAGTCGGGTTCGCAGCAGGGGAGCCCGCCGGACGCGGTCGCCGCTGTCGTCGCCGCGGAGGATGCGGCGAAGCAGAGCCCGCGGCGCGCGTTGCTCGAGTTCGGTTTCGAGGCCGCCTCCGCGATTCCGCGCGACCCGCACGAGCGCGACCGTGCGCGCGTTCAGGAAGTCGTCGCGTCCACCTTCATCGCGATCGGCGAGCCCGTGCGGGCCGCCGCCTGTGCGCTGCAGATCACCAACTGGCGCAAGGGCTCCGTGTTCGGCGATCTCGCGATCGACTGCGCACGCAAGGGGCTCGTCGACTCCGCCAAGACCTATGCGCGATACGCGCTCGAGGCAGTCGCAGAGGGGCGCGACGGCGTGCAGGACTGGCAGCGCGACCGTGTGCGCGTGAAGGCAGCGCAGGCCTATGCGTGGCTCGGCGACGGATCGAAGGCCTCGGTGCTCGAGCAGGGGGTCGGCGAGCCCGAGATGGGCAAGGTCGACGCCGTCGAGGCGGCGAAGAGCGATGGCAGCGACTTCGACACGCGGCTCGAGGCGGCGCTGGCCGCCGTGAACACCATGAACTTCGACCTGACGGTGAACGCGATCGAGAGTGCGGTCGAGCTTGCCGCCAAGAGCAAGGGCGACGAGGCTCGCTGGGCGCGCATCGTCGAGCTGCTCGGCAAGACGCGCGGGCGCATTCCGCGCGACCTCGAGCTCAAGTCGTACCTGCGCCTTGCGGATGTGCGCATCGCGCAGGAATCGAAGGACCCCGCGCGCGCGCTGATCGCGACCGCGACGGGTCTTCGCGATGGCGCCCGCTGGACGCCCGATGCCGCGCTGCCGCTCTCCGCTGAGATCGCGCGCCGCCTGCATGCGGTCGGCGACGCAGAGGCTGCGCGCGCTGAGATCGAGGCGGGCATTGCGGGTTTCCAGGCCGGGATCGATGCCGTCGCCGATGTGTTCCGCGCCGAGGCGATGCGCCCCGCTGCGGAGGCGCTTGCGGCAATGGGCGCAGTGGGGCGCGCGCGCGAGGTGTTTGCTGCACTCGTAGAGGAGGGCGCGAGGAACCCGAACGCGCGCCCGCGTGCGGAGGATCTCGCCCTGACCGCGGCATCGCTCGCGCGCGCGGGAATCGAGCCGGACGAGGCAATGTGGGCACGGCTGCGGGGAATCCGCGAGGGACTCGTTGCTCCGTGGTGACAGCGCCGCGGATCTTCAGTCATGTTCAGCCATGTTCAGCGATGGTCAACGATTGACAAAGACAGCGGGCTCGGTGGCCTGCGGGGGTTTCTCCGAAACCGTCCGCCCGTTCAGTTTGCGTCAAGGAATCATGTGATCGGCTTGAGAGTCACGCCGCTTCGTCTCAGAAGACCACGAGGCGTCGCGTGCGGCGGCCTGCTTCACGCGGCCTGAACAAAACGCAAGTCTTTCGCTGACGGAGAACACACGGGAAGGCCACTTCGGCGCGGGCGGTGTTCTTTACCGTGCGCCGCTCAAGTTTCCCTGCGCCCGCGAACAGCTGCGTTCGCGTCTCACCCGCCCCGATCCGATGCTCCGACCACTCCACATCCTGAGCACCGCCAGCATCGCCCTCGCCGTGGCCTCCGCGGCGAGCGCGCAGCAGGACGGCACGCTTCGCGGCTTCGTCTCCGACCGCGACTTCGGGGGGGCCGTGTCGGGCGTCGCGATCACGGTCATCGAGACGGGCGCGAAGGTCCAGAGCGACGAGAACGGGAACTTCTCGGTTTCGCTGCCCGCGGGCCGCTACACGGTCGTCATCGTCAAGGAGGGCTTCGTGCGCCAAGTTCGCACGGATGTCCTCGTCGCGGAGGGGCAGCTCGCCACGCTCGAGGTCGAGCTGATCGGCGAGTACGAGGACATGGACGAGTTCGTCGTCCGCGAGATCGAGCTCGGCGGCGGCGAGGCGGCGCTCCTCACGCTGCGCCTCGAGAGCCCCCAGCTCCTCGATTCGGTCGGCGCAGAGATCCTGAGCCGCTCTGGGGCGAGCGATGCCGCGGCTGCGCTCCTTCTCGTGCCGGGTGCGTCGGTGCAGGACGGCAAGTACGCCGTCATCCGCGGCCTTCCCGACCGCTATGTCAGCGCGCAGCTCGACGGAGTCCGTCTGCCGACCGCTGATGCGGAGCGCCGCGCCGTGCAGCTCGACCAGTTCCCGACGGCCGTGATCGAGAGCGTCCAGGTCTCGAAGACCTTCACGCCCGACCAGCAGGGCGATGCATCGGGCGGCGCCGTCAACATCGACTTGAAGGACATCCCCGAGGAGACCTCGATCCAGCTGAAGATGCAGGCAGGCTTCAACTCGCAGGTCTACTCGCGGGAGAACTTCCTCAGCTACCGCGGCGGCGGGGTGTCGCAGTGGGGAAACAAGCACGACCGCGACATTCCCTACGACATCATCGGCGAGAGCTGGCCTGGCGCCGTCGGCACCGAGACGCGCAGAGCGCCGAGCGACTACAAGTGGTCTGCCTCGGGCGGCGGCAAGTGGGAGGCCGACGACGGCGTCAAGGTCGGTGGTTTCGCGAGCATCTTCTACGACCGCGACAACTCCTTCTACGACAACGGCGTCGAGGACTCGTGGTTCGTCAATCCCGTGTACGGCACGGTGCCAGAGTACTCGCAGGGCGCACCCGGCCTCCTTGCGTTCCAGTCGAGCCTCCTCGATGTCACGCAGGCCTCGCAGTCGGTGCAGTGGGGAGGACTCACTGCGTTCGGCGTGGAGACGGAGAACCACTCGATCGGCGTCGCCATCCTCTACACGCGCCTCGCGGTCGACACGGCGACGCTCGCGACCAACACGCGCGGCAAGGAGTACTTCGCGGGACCGTCCTTCGACTGGACCTTCACGGGGTTCATCACGGAGCCTCTTCCCGACTACGACCCGACGAACCCCTCGAGCAGCGCCAACACCGACCTCCTCGAGGCCTCGCCCTACCAGCGGCTCGAGACGCTGAACTACACCGAGACGACGACGACTTCCGCGATCCTGAAGGGCGAGCATCGCCTGCTGTTCGACGGAGATTCCGAGGACGACGCCGAACTCGCGCCGATGCTCGACTGGCGTCTTTCCGCGAGCGAGGCGGTCTTCGACCAGCCCGACAAGACGCAGTTCTCCGCGTTCTGGCTGCCGCCGTCGGACTACATCGATCCGTCGCTTCCAGGCATCTGGCTCGCGCTTCGCCCCGCTGAGAACATCAATCTCGGCTGGGCGCAGCACATCTGGCAGAAGATCACGGAGGACAGCCTCCAGCTCGCAGCGAACCTGAAGCTCCCCTTCGAGGTCGAGACGGAGCGCCGCGGCTATCTGAAGTTCGGTCTCTTCCACGACCAGGTGCGGCGCTCCTACGACCAGGAGACCTTCACCAACGGCGGCGACACCAACAGCTCGTACATCGGCGCATTCGACGATCCCTGGAGTGCGCGGTTCTCCGACGAAGATCACCCGATCGTCGCCTCGACCTTCGATGTCGACTACGACGGCAATCAGCGGGTGTCTGCGCTCTACGGCATGATCGACATGCCGCTCGGCGAGGAGTTCAATGTCGTCGGCGGCGCGCGGTTCGAGTCGACGACCCTCCTGACAGAGGTCTACGGCGAGGACG
>JBIKTI010000237.1:0-4879 GCA_044348205.1 Phycisphaerales bacterium
GCGATGCTGCGCTCGGCGGGCGCGCAGCGCACCACGGCCTCGATGGCGGTGTGTCGGCTCCAGCGGTTGGGGCCGCGCAGGGCGCGGATGCGTTCGACTTCCATGGTGCGTGGTTCTCTGTGCGATCTGTCTCGTGATCGTGGTCGTGGTCGGCGCGCGGCGCGCGGCACGCAGGCTCAACGGATGCGGCCGTCTCCGGGCGCGGGGCCGTCGTCGTGCAGCATGTTCGAATAGGGGTCGAGATCGCTGCCGAAGGTGGCGACGCCCGTCACGATGACATCGGGCTCGATGCCGTGCACCCACATCGCGGCGACGCCCGCAAGCGTGGACTCGTCGTGACGCGCGCGCACGGGATCGTCGATCGAACCGTCTTGCAGGAGGTCGGGCAGCACCGTCTCGTCTGCGCCCGTCGCAAGCACGATCGACTTGCCGCGCGCGAAGACGGCCCGCGCGCCGCTCGCGCGGTGGGCGGCCATCGCGGGCGTCGACCCGTCGCGCGCATAGAGAACCACCGCGCCGTCGCAAAGCTCGGCCATCTCGACGATGCGCTCGTCGACCGCGTGCAGCACCGCCGCGCCGCGCGCAAGCACGGTGTCGACCTGTGTGCGCATCACCTTGAACATCTGCGAGGGCTCCGAGATGTCGAAGTCGGCGAGGGCTTCGACGCCGTCGAGGTCGTGGACGACGCCGACCTCGCAGCGGTCGTAGGGCAGCCCATCGCGCAGGATCGCGGCGGCGTTCGTCTCGAAGACGGCGGCCTCGACCGCGTGATGGGTGACGAGCCGATGCGCCGAATCCCAGCGCGTGCCGTCGCCGCGGTCGACGCGGCGGCGGTCGAAGCAGAGCCCGGCGCGGCTTGCGAGCCCGACATAGCGCCCGCCGAGATGCATGATCCACGCGATGAGCCGCACGATGCGGCCCGTGCCGCGCGAGCCCGCGACGCCGATGATCGGGATGCGGCCATCCTCGCCCTCGGCGAAGAGATGGTCGACGATCGCGCGGTCGACCGGCTGCGGCGAACCTTGCGTAGGCGCGAGATGGACGCGCAGCGCAGGCGCAGCGTGCACCGCGATCACGGCGCCCGACTGCTCGGCGAGCGGACGCGCGATGTCCTTCGCGGCGACATCGACGCCAGCGAGGTCGATGCCGACGACGCGCGCGGCGAGCGCCACGACGCGCGCGACCTCGGGATGCACAGCGTCGGTGCAGTCGGCGGCGTTGCGTCCGATCGGCTGCACGAGCACCGCACGGCCCGCAGCGGGCACGGCGTCGGCAGAGAGCCCCTGCCGCTTGAGGCAGCGCACGATCTCGGGGTCGAACGCACAGCGGATGCGCGCGGCGGCGGCGAGCGCGCCGACATCGCCGTTGAGCTGCGCGTCGACGAGTTCCTGCACGGTGGAGCGCCCATCGCCCGTCACCCACGAACCGTCGCCCTTGACGGCCGCGACAACCTTGCCGCCCACGACAAGCATGCGGTGGATGACGCCCGGGATCTGGCGCTCGACGATCACCTCGGTCTCGGGCGCAAAGCCCGCATACGCCGTGCGCACGCCCGCCTCGCTGTCGAGATCGACGAGCATGCCGCGCGAACGGCCCGATTCGCTGGGCTTCAGCATCACGGGGAGGCCGAGCGACTGCGCGGCGCCCCACGCGTCGTCGGCCGAGCGCGCGACGCTCTGCTCGGGCACGGGAATGCCGCAGGTCGCGAGCATCGACCGCGTGAGCGCGTCGTCGCGCGAGATCTCCTGTGCGATCGCGCTGGTCTGGCCCGTCTGCGATTCCCAGATGCGCCGCTGCCGCGCGCCGTAGCCGAACTGCACGAGGTTTCCGCGGTCGAGTCGGATGTGCGGGATGCCGCGGTCGGTGGCGGCGGCGACGATGCTTGCGGTGGTCGAGTTGAGGTAGCTGCGCGCGACCTCTCCGCGCACGGCCTCGACCGCGGGCGCGAGCTCGAACGGCTCGCCGCGCAGGACCGCGCCGAGCAGCCGATAGCCCTCGCCGAGCGCCGCGCGCGCCACGCGTTCGTCGCGCGCGCGGAACACCATGCGGTAGACGCCCGTCTTCGAGGTGCTGCGCGTCTGTCCGAAGCCCGTCGCGAGCCCCGCGAGGTTGAGGAGCTCGATGACGACATGCTCGAGGATGTGGCCCGCGTAGGTGCCCGACTCGAGCCGCTGCAGGAACCCGCCACGCTCGCCGACGCCGCAGTGGTGCTCTGCGAGGCCTGGCAGCAGCGCGACGAGCCGCTCGTTGAAGCCCTTGAGCGTGTTCGACGGACGCTCTTCGAGCCGTCCAATGTCAAGCCACACCTCGAGCGCGGGCCGGTAGGTCCAGATGTTCGGCCCGCGGAGGTGGCTCACGCGGAGGATGCGCAGGTCTTCCATGGATGACTGCTGTGAAACCCCGCCGCCAGACACAAGGCGGATCGGGAGCGGCGAGGCGACCATTATGTCAGGCGGAGGCGTCTGCTGGGGCATCGGCGGTCGATCCGTCGGCGCTGGCGCGCGGAGTTTTGGCCAAACTCCGCGAGTCCGCAGAGCCACCGAGCCCGCACGGGGCTTGGAGAGGCGACAATGACAGGCCCCGCGCGGGTTCCCTTCCCTGAATCCGACCCCCGAAACGAATATTCTCGTCGACCCGCGCGTCCGCCCCGCCCGCTCCATGCCCGAGCCCCTGTCCAACCCCGCTTCGAAGCCGCTGGCGAGCCCCATCGCGGGCCCCACCGCCAGCCTCGAGGTCGACCTCAACCGCCAGCTGCAGTTCGCCCGCGGACGAGTCGAACTTACCCCAGAAGCGCTGCTCGACCGCACCGAAGGCGCGGAGCGGGCCTGGCCACTGGCGACGGGCGCCGAGCGCGCGTTGAGCCTTCGCCACAGCGACCACGGCGGGCTGGGCCTCCTCGAACTCCTCGAGGGCGGCACGCGGCTCCAGTTCTGGCGCTTCACGCTCGACGCGAGCGCGGCCGCAGTGCGGTTCGCTGCGCAGTTCGAGGCCGCGCAGCACGCGCGCATCCACGGAGCGCCGCCCGCGGCGAACGACCTTCCCGCGACCTGCCCCACCTGCAACGCCACGCTTCCTGGCGGCGGCGAGAGCTGCCCCGCCTGCGAGCGCGAACTGCACTCGCCGCCCTCGACCTGGGTCCTGCTGCGGCTCTGGCGCTTTGCACAGCCGTATCGCTGGCAGCTCCTTGTCGGCATCACCCTGATGCTCGGCGGCACCGCGGCCCGGCTCGTGCCGCCCTACCTGACGATTCCGCTGATGGACGAGGTGCTCGTCCCGTTCCAGACGGGCGTCGAGATCCCGCCCGGGAAGGTCGCGTGGATCCTGTCGGGGCTCTTCGGCGCGGCAGTGCTCGCGTGGGTGCTTGGCTGGATCACGACCTGGCTCCTCGCGATCGTGTCGGAGCGGATCGCGGCGGACATGCGGACCTCGTCGTTCGAGCATCTCCTCGGCCTCAGCCTCGACTACTTCGGCGCGAAGCGCACAGGCGACCTGATGGCGCGCATCGGCTCCGACACCGACCGCATCTCGATCTTCCTGTCGCTGCACGCGCTCGACTTCATCACCGATGTGGTGATGCTGGTGATGACCTCGGCGATCCTCTTCTCGATCAACCCGTGGCTCGCGCTCGTGACGCTCGTGCCGCTGCCCGTGATCGGCTGGATGATCCAGGCGGTGCGCAGCCGCCTGCGCATGGGCTTCGAGAAGATCGGCCGCGCGTGGGGCGATGTGACGAATGTGCTCGCCGACACGATTCCCGGGATCCGCGTGGTGAAGGCGTTTGCGCAGGAGAAGCGCGAGACGCAGCGTTTCCGCGAGGCAAACCGCGCGAATCTCGCGGTGAACGACCGCCTCAACCGCACCTGGAGCCTCTTCTCGCCGACGGTGACGCTGCTCACCGACATCGGCCTCCTCGTCGTGTGGGCCTTCGGCATCTGGCAGGTGAGCCAGGGCGAGATCACGGTCGGCGTGCTCACCGCGTTCATCGCGTACATCGGGCGCTTCTACGGACGCCTCGAGTCGATGAGCCGCATCGTGTCGGTGACGCAGAAGGCGGCGGCGGGCGCGAAGCGCATTTTCGACATCCTCGACCACAACTCGAGCGTGCCAGAGCCTGCGCAGCCCGTGAAGATCGAGCGGCTCGACGGGCGCCTCTCGCTGCGCGGCGTCGGGTTCCGCTACGGAAGCCGCACGGTGATCCGCGGGCTCGACCTCGACATCAACGCGGGCGAGATGATCGGCCTCGTCGGCCACAGCGGCTCTGGCAAGAGCACGCTCATCAACCTCATCTGTCGCTTCTACGACGTGAGCGAGGGCAGCGTCCAGGTCGACGGCATCGACGTGCGGCGCTACGGCGTGTCGGACTACCGTCGCCACATCGGCCTCGTTCTGCAGGAGCCGTTCCTCTTCTTCGGGACGATCGCCGAGAACATCGCGTACGGCCGCCCCGACGCGACGCGCGAGGAGATCATCGCCGCCGCGCGCGCGGCGCGGGCGCACGAGTTCATCCTGCGGCTTCCGCAGGGCTACGACAGCCTCGTCGGCGAACGCGGGCAAGGGCTCTCGGGCGGCGAGCGGCAGCGGATCAGCATCGCGCGCGCGCTGTTGATCGACCCGCGCATCCTCATCCTCGACGAGGCGACCTCGAGCGTCGACACCGAGACCGAGAAGGACATCCAGGCGGCGCTCGACAATCTCGTTCGTGGACGCACCACCATCGCGATCGCGCATCGGCTGTCGACGATCCGCAAGGCGGACCGCCTCGTTGTGCTCGACCGCGGCAAGGTGGTCGAGGTGGGCGGGCACGACGAATTGATCGCGGCGCGCGGCGCGTACTGGCGCATTCATGAGGCGCAGGAGCGCGACGATGCCGCCGCGCGCG
>JBIKTI010000021.1:0-14085 GCA_044348205.1 Phycisphaerales bacterium
GCGACCGTCGCGTGCGGCACGCTTGGCAACTGGCTCGTACTCCGCAAGGAGTCGATGACGGCCGACGCCATCGCGCACGCTGTGCTTCCTGGGCTCGTCGCGGGCTACCTCGTGTCGGGTTCGCGCGCGATGGGCGCCATGCTTGCGGGCGCAGCGATCGCGGGCATCGCGTCCGTGCTCCTTTCGGCCGCGATCCGCGCGCGCACGCGCCTCGAGGCGGGTGCCTCGCTCGGCGTCGTCTTCACGGCCTTCTTCGCGCTTGGCGTCGTCCTCCTCGAGACGCAGGGCGCGCGCCAGGTCGACCTCGACCCCTCGTGCGTCCTCTTCGGCTCGCTCGAGACGCTCTTCGTGGCGGTGCCCGAAGGGGGAAGCTGGTTCGCGGGCGTTCCAGGCGAGGTGTGGCTCCTCCTCGCGACCGCTGTCGCGGCGCTTGCGTTCCATGGTCTTCTTGCCAAGGAGCTCACAGCGCTCGCCTTCGACCCGCTTCATGCGCGCCTTGTGCTCGGCTCGCCGCGCGCGGTCGAGCGCGCGCTCCTCGCCGCCACGAGCGCAGCGATCGTCGCCAGCTTCGCGGCGGTGGGCAGCATCCTCGTCATCGCGCTCGTGGCGTGCCCCGCGCTCATCGCCGCGCCGCACGCGCGCAGCGTCGGCGGGCAGCTTTTCCTCGGCCTGGCGGTCTCGATCCCGCTCGTCGCGGCCGCCTACTTCGCGGCGGCGCATGCACCGAGCGTGTTCGGCACGGCGACCGCGCTCAACGCGGCGGGAATGATCGCCGTGCTTCTCGTCGCTGCCGTTCCCGCGTCGCACGCCGTCGCGCGCGTCATCCGCCGCCTGGGGTGATCGTCCAGTCCTTCGCGGTCGCGCCGTTCGACCAGAGGCGCATGTCGTCGAGTTCCTCTGGCGCACGCGCCTCGGCATGGCCGTCGGCGAACGCGGCGACGGTCACGCCGCCGTTGCGCGCGCTGGTGTTGCCCCACGACGCGGGATCCTCGGGGTCGTACTTCGCGCCCCAGGTGCGCGTGTCGAAGGCGGGCGAACGCACGCGGAAGAAGCCCTCAGCGACCGGGCTGAGCTCGCCGGTCGGCATGCTGTCCTGCCCGCGCGCGCTCGCGAAGACGACGAGCCCCGCTGGGCGCGAGATCTCGCCGAGGCGCGTGACATAGAACTTGCCGTAGAGCCCGAGGAACGCGCTGTTGAAGCCGCCGAAGGTCTCGTCGCCGCCGACCCAGACGCTGTTGAGCCCGAGGCTCGGGAAGACGCTCGTCTGGTAGAGGTAGTTCGAGTAGTCGGTGCGCTCGAGTTCGCGGAGCATGCGCTCGTGCTCGCCCACATAGAGTGCGTTGAAGTCGTGCCCGATGTAGGGCGCGAGGCGCCACACCCAGCGGTTCGCGGTCACGCCGATCGTCTGCGCGGCGATCGCGTTGCGCTGCGCGTCGTAGGCGGGCAGACCCGCGCGGTAGCCAGGCAGCAGCGCGCCATCGGAGTCGTAGGCGTACTGCGTCCACGCGCCGACGAGGGAACGCGCCGCCGCGATCTCCCGCGCACGCGCGCTGGCCTGCCGCATCGACGCGAAGACGGGAAAGAGCGCCGCAAGCAGCACGACGAGGATCGCGACCACCACGAGGAGCTCGACGAGGGTGAACCCCGCGAACTCCGCGATGCCGCGCAGCGGGCAGCGCCGCGCGCGCGAGGCCGCGCGAACGGGCGAAGCGACGGAAAGGGATGCAAGGCTTGCGGACACGCGGTGATCCGGGAGGCTGGTGGTGGGGTCGGGCGGTCGGTCTGGGGCGGGGCGACACGCAACGGGTCGACGGGCCGTTGCAAAGGCCCGAAAACCTACACGAATTCGCAGAGACTAGGTGCTTCGACGCGCCAAAGTGCGGCTCCTCGACGCAACTTTCCTCTCCCTGATGCGGACGGAGTCTACGCTTCGCCCCGCAGCGTGCCTTCACGCGTTCGCGGGAAACAAGCGCCTTCCGTCCGAGCCTCGCATGCATCGCCAAACGCCTTCACCGCTCCCTCGGCCGCTCGCAGCGGCCACTGTCGCAGTCGCAGTCGCCTTGGCTGCGGGCGTTGCCGCGGCCGACACCTACACCGCGAGCTTCGCCTCCCCGACGCTCGACCGCTGGAACTACCCCTTCAACCCGACGCCTGGCACGCGCATCACCGCGTCGACCTTCGGAAACGAGCCAGGTGCGCCCGAGTTCGACAACAGGGACGGGC
Organism: Phycisphaerales bacterium; assembly: GCA_044348205.1. Lineage (GTDB taxonomy): Bacteria > Planctomycetota > Phycisphaerae > Phycisphaerales > SM1A02 > QWPT01. Next base: position 2,224 of record JBIKTI010000021.1, read on the forward strand.
AGTTCATCGTGGGGTTCAACACGGGCGCGCAGGTCCCCGCGGGCCTCGGCGTCGACAGCTATCAGGTGCTCTCGTGCGTGGTCGAGGTGACGATCGCGAACGACCTCGTCGTCGAGTTTGACCCGACGGTCGACCCATACACGGTCTTCCTCGCGAACGGCGACCCCGAGCAGACCGACGATGAGGATCTCGGGCAACCGATCGAGCTCTACGGCGTCGGGTTCCGCAACGGCTTCAGCCGCGCGAACTGGGTCGAGACGAGCCCGTTCACGGTCGGAGGGCAGAACCTGCTGAACCCGTCGGTGCGGAACGCCTTCGCCACGGGCTGGCGCAACGGCGCGTGGGTGGATGTCTCGAACTCCGTGCGTGAGCGCTGGACTCCCGAGCCCTTCGCCGTCGGCGCGATCGACGGCCTGAAGCCAGGCGACTTCATCCCGATCGGCAGCGTGGTGCGGCTCTCGCTCGATGTCTCGCGGCCCGAGGTGCAGGCCTATCTGCGCGATGCGGTCGACGCGGGCCGCCTGCGCCTGACGGTGAGCTCGCTCACGAAGGTGGTGCAGCAAGGCGGCAGCTTCCCCGTCTTCTATTGCCGCGAGAACCCGATCGTGACAGCCACGGGCCTCGGCGCAGCGACCCTCTCCATGACCGTGTCGACCGCGACCTGCGTGCCCGCGGACCTCGACTGCAATGGCTCGGTCGGCGCGCAGGACCTCGCGATCCTGCTCGGCGCATGGGGCGGCGGCGGCCCTGCGGACCTCGACGGCAACGGCACGGTCGGCGCGTCGGACCTCGCGGCCCTCCTCGGCGCGTGGGGCGGCTGACCCCGCGGCTCAGGCGCGCGACAGGCGCTGCGCAGGGCGGCCGTAGATCGGCTGCAGGCGACGGCGAACGCGTTCCGCGATGTTCTCGAGCATGCGCTCGACTTCCGTGACCGCGATCTCAAGGACGGCCGCGATCTCCACGACCGTCAGCTCCTCGGTGTAGCGGAGCATGAGAACCAGGCGCTCCCTGCGCGAGAGTTCCTTCACGAGGTCACGGGTGAGCTCGGCTGCGAGCGCGGGCTGTGCGGCGGGGCTCGACTCGCTCGTCAACGCGGCCGTCGCTCCGGTCGCAACCTCCGGACGACGCGCATCCGCCGAGATGTGGACTGCATCCTTGCTGGCCATCGGCTTGTCCTTCCTGCCGCCATCCATGGCGGCGCGCGGAGCATACCCGAAGCACGCGCACGGGCAAGACGGGGTCGCTGCCCCATCATTGGAGCGTTCGCGGCTGTGGCGGCTTTCTTTGCTGCTGCTGAGGGCCTGGGTGCCCGCATGCTTCAGCATGCGGAACGGGTGATGTCAGCCGTCGACTCCGACGGTTGTCGTTCCGCAGGTTGAAACCTGCGGGCACCCTTTGGTGATCGACTCCGACGATCCCAAGCGTGATCCACGCCAGAGGGAGCCGCAGCCGCTGCGGGCGCTCACTTCGTGATGACCTGCGACATGTTGAAGAGCGGCAGGAGCAGCGCGATCGCCACCAGGCCGAGGACGCCGCCGAACGCGAGCACCAGCACTGGTTCAAGAAGGCTCGTCGCCTGCTTGAGCGCGGTCTCGAGGTCCTCCTCCGCGAAGTCCGCAGCGCGGCCGAGGACCTCTGGCAGTCGGCCCGACCGCTCGCCCGCTGCGACCATGGCGACGACCGTCGGCGACAGCAGGCTCTCGTTGCGGAGGGCGTCGACGAAGCTTCCGCCGTCGCGCAGACGCGCGTCGATCGCATCCCAAAAGCGCTCCGTGCGCGGGCTGTGCGACAGGCCGCGGCAGATTGCGATCGCGTCGAGGAGATGGATTCCGCTCTGAAGCAGGGTGGCGAGCGTGCGGCAGCTGACGGCGACGAACGCGAGCTGCGTGAGGCGTCCGATGATCGGCGCGCCGAAGCGCAGCGCGTCGAGGGTGCTTCGCACCGTGCGCGTGCGCGACGCCGCTGCGACGAGCCCCGCCAGCGCGACGGCGATGATCGAGATGATGATGCCGTGCTCCCGCACGCCGTTGCTGGCGGTGAGGAGGAGGTCCGTCAGCCACGGAAGATCCGCGCCGCGGTCGGCGTAGATCTTCGAGAATCGCGGCAGCACGAAGACGAGGAGCGCGAGGATCACGAGGAGACCCGCGCCAAGCATGAAGAGCGGATAGCTCGCGGCGGCCTTGAGCTGGCGGCCCGTACGCTCGGCGCGCTGGAGGTGGTCGGCCGCGCGCAGGAGCATGGGGCCGAGCTGGCCCGTCGACTCCGCGGCGCGCGTCAGCGCCACGACGATCGGCGGCATGTTGCGGCCGCGCCGCGACAGCGAGGACGAGAGCGGCGCGCCGCTGTGGACATCCTCCGCGAGCAGCTGGACGAACGGGCGAAACTCGACGCGCACGCCCTCGGTGGCGGCGGAGTCCATCGCTTCCGCGAGGGGAACGCCCGCCTCCGCCATGGTGCCGAGATGCCTGCACAGCACGGCCATGTCGCTGCGGCGGACCCTTGCGCCCGTCGCCGTGCCCGTGGGGCGCTGCGCCTTCGCCTTCGAGGAGATCGACGCGTCGAGCGCGACCGAGAGCACGGTCTTGCCCTCCGCGCGAAGCCTGCGGGCGACCTCTTGCGAGTTCGCGGCGGCCATGGTGCCGCTCACCTCGCGGGCGCCGTCGAGCACGCGGTAGACGAAGGTCGCGCGCGCGTCGAGGCGGCCGTCCGCCTCGCGCTGCGTGTCGAAGGCCGCGTTGTTCCTGTTGGACTGCGTTGTCTGCATCGATCATTCCCCCCGCTCACGACGCCGTCGCGAGCATGACTTCCTCGATCGTGGTCTGGCCGTCGCGCACCTTCTCGAAGCCGTCCATGCGCATGGTGCGGTGGCCTGCGGCGCGTGCGGCCGCCGAGAGCTCCTGGAGCGTGGCGCCGCTGGCGACCGCCGCGGTGAACGCCTCGTCGGGGACGAGCAGCTCGAACACGCCGAGGCGACCTGCGAAGCCGCTGCCGCGACAGCGCGCACAGCCACCGCCGCGCGCGAACGCGCCGCACGGGCCTGCGACCGCCTCGACCGTCTCGCGGACATGCTGCTCGGGCTCATAGGTCTCGCGGCAATGCGGGCAGATGCGCCGCACGAGCCGCTGCGCCATGACGCCGCGGACGACCGCGGCGACGAGATATGGCTCGATGCCGACATTCACCAGGCGCGTGACGGCGCTGACCGAATCGTTCGTGTGGAGCGTCGAGAAGACGAGGTGCCCCGTGAGCGCGGCCTGCACCGCGATGCCCGCCGTCTCGGCGTCGCGGATCTCGCCGACCATCAGGACATCGGGGTCCTGGCGCAGGAGCGCGCGCAGCGCGCTGGCGAAGGTGAAGCCCGCCTTCTCGTGGACCTGGAACTGGTTCACGCCTGGAAGCGTGGCCTCGATCGGGTCCTCGACGGTCGAGATGTTGCAATCGGTGTCGTTCAGCGCCGAGAGCACCGAGTAGAGCGTCGTCGACTTGCCGCTGCCCGTCGGGCCCGTCACGAGCGCGATGCCGTTCGGGTGGCCGATGACCTCGGTCCAGCGCTTGTGGATCTCGGGCGTCATGCCGAGCCGCTCGAGCGGCACCAGCGTGGCGCGGCTGTCGATGATGCGGATGACGACCTTCTCGCCGTGGCGGCCGGGCATGGTCGACACGCGCAGGTCGACGGGGCGTCCCTCGAGAAGCACATGGATGTCGCCGTCCTGCGGCAGGCGTCGCTCGGAGATGTCGAGGTTCGCCATGATCTTGATGCGGCTCGTGATCGCGGCGGCCATCTTCCACGGCGGATCGGACTTCTCGAAGAGCCTTCCGTCGATGCGGAAGCGGATGCGCAGCCGCCGCTCGGCGGGCTCGATGTGGATGTCGCTCGCACCCTCGTGGACCGCGTTCATGAGGAGCGCGTTGACCGTCTTGACGACGGGCGAGCGCCCCGCGACCTCGCGGAGGTCGTCGATCTCGGCGACCTCGCGCTCGACGACCGAGAGCGCATGCTCGTCGAGGTCGCCCGCGCTCTCGTCGAGGACGAAGACATTCGCGGCGGGGACATAGGCGTCGAGCGCGGCGCGGATCTCGGCGCCGGTCGTGGCGACGATCTGCACCTGCTTGCCCGTGCGGTGGCGGATCTCCTCGAAGAGATAGAGGTTCGCGGGCTCGGCGACGGCGACCGTGAGCACATCGCGCACGAGGAACATCGGGAGCACCAGGTGCTCGACGAGGTACTCGCGCGGCAGGACCTCGAGCGTCTTCGGGTCGGACATGCGCGCGATGTCGCGCGCGAATGGAATGCCGTAGCTCTCGGCCACGGCCTCCATGACATCGTAGTCCGACACGAATCCGAGCTGGACGAGCGTCTCGCCGAGGAGCGCGCGCTTCCCGTTCTCGCGCTGATGCTCGAGCGCGTCCTGCAGCTGCTTCGGCGTGATGAGGCCGCGGCCGATGAGCATCTCGCCAAGCTGGAGCCTCGGGAGCTTGTCGACGATCGCTTGATGCCTCGGAAGTGCGCTCATGATGACCCCCCGATCACCTCAGGCTGCGCGCGGCGAGCTCGACGCTCTCCGCGCACTCGAATCGGTCCGAGAGCCGCGTGACGCGGAGCGCCTCGCGAACGGTTGGCTGCGGCGACACGAGGCGAAGCGCGCCGCCGACCCGCGCGGTCTCCTCGGAGAGCCACAGCAGGTCCTCGAGCGCGCCGCTGTCGGCCATGGTGACGTTGGTCAGGTCGAGCACCACATTGCGCGACCCGCGCTCGAAGCGCTCGGTCACGATGCGGCGGAAGTTCGACGAGCTGTCGGCCGCGAACTCGCCGCTGGCGATCACGAGCGCGACGGGACCATGCTCTTCCCACGAAAGCTTCATGCGGCCTTCCTCCATCCGTCGTTCGAGCCGACGCCCGACCCGGACATCATGCGGTCGTATGCGGAGAAGTCGAGGCGCAGGAAGTGCTCGAGCAGCCTCGGATCGAACTGGGTGCCGCCGAGGCGCGCCATCTCCGCGATCACATCGGCGCGCGAACGGGCCGATCGGTAGGTTCGGTTCGAGCTCATGGCGTCGAAGGTGTCCGCCAGCGCGATGATGCGCGCCGAGAGCGGGATCGACTCGCCGGCGAGCCCGTGCGGGTAGCCGTGGCCGTCGTAGCGCTCGTGGTGGTAGCGGACGCCGTCGAGGATCGGCGCGAACTGCGGGATGTCGCGCAGGATGCGGAAGCCGACCTCGGGGTGCTGCTTGATCGCCTCGTACTCCGCGTCGTCGAGGCGCCCCTGCTTGCGCAGCACGACCTCGGGAACTCCGATCTTGCCGATGTCGTGGACGAGCCCCGAGATGTGGATGTTCTTGACGAACGGCGCGGGGAAGCCCGCCGCGTCGGCGAGGTCGCGCGAGAGGAGCGCCACGCGCTGCGAGTGGCCGCGCGTGTAGGGATCCTTCGCTTCGATCGCAGAGACGAGCGCGGAGAGCGCGCCGAGGAACATGGCGTCGAGGTCGCGGTAGAGCCTGGCGTTGTCGAGGAAGACGGCGAGATGGCCCGCCGCTGTCTCGACGAGCGTGCTCTCGAAGCTCGACATGGCGCCGTTGCCCGAAGTGCGGTCGCCCGCGGCGAGAAGCCCGAGCGGCTCCGCCTCGCGCCGCACGGGAGAGACGACGAGGTCGTCGCCCACGACCGACGAGCGCGGCGACTCGCCGATGCGGTCGAGGATGCGCCGCGCGGCGGACGAGTCGATTCCCTCTGCGACGATGCCGCCGTTCGAGACGCCGAGGAGCTGCGCGGCGGGCCCGTGGACGCGCAACGCCGTCCAGCGGCAGCCGATCGTGTCGCGCAGCGCGCCGAGCGTGTTCGCCACGAACCGCGCGGGCGAGGAGCCGAGCGCCATCTCGCCCGAAAGCGAGTGGAGGAGATGCAGCTCTTCCCACGCCGAGCTGAGCTGCTCTCCCGCGTCGACGCTCGCGAGACGCTCTGTCTCGCTGCGGACGAGCGCCGAGGCGAGCGCCTCGAGATGCTCGAGCGAGTCGCGCCGCCAGAGCGCGCCTGCGCCGAGGATGCGCCGTGCAAGGAGCGAGTCCATGCAGGCGCTCTGCGCGAGGAGGTCGACGGTCTCGCACTCGAGCGCCTCGTCGAGGAGCACGGCGAGCGCGTAGCGACCGCCTGCGACCACGCGGGGAAGCGCGAGCGGCACGACCATCAGGCCGTGCAGCGGCTCCACGATGGTCTCCGCGCCGGGCGTCCAGCGCGAGGCAGCGCGGGAGATGGCCGCGCGCGCCGCCGTCGAGGCGCACAGCGCGTGGAGAATGTCGTCGGCACGGGAGGAGAACGCGTCCTCGACCGCCGAGTCGACGGGCAGGAGCAGCGCGTCCGCAGCGCGGAACGACGCGTGCAGTGCTGAGAGAGGATGGGTTGCGGAGGCCTTCATGCCGCGCGCCTCCGTTCGGCGAGCAGCGCCTCGATCTCCTCGAGGAGCGCACGCGGCGAGAAGGGCTTCTGCACGACGCGCGCGATGTTCGCGCTGTCGGCCTCGCCCTCGTGGAGCAGGTGTCCGCGCGCGGTGAGCATCATGATGGGAATCCCCGCGAGCTTCGGGTCGGCGGCCATGGCGCGTGCGAGCGCGATGCCCGTGAGGCCAGGCATCTGGAGGTCCGTCACGACGAGGTCCGCGCCGTAGCTGCGCACGGTCGAGAGCGCTTCCTCGCCGTCGTAGGCCGTGAGCACCTCGAACCCGGCATTGCGCAGCTTGAGCGCCACGACCTGGAGGATGTACGCCTCGTCGTCGGCGACGAGGATGCGCACTCGGTCGGAGTTGAAGTCCTGCATGCTCATGCCGCCTTCCTCGCAGTCTGATCCCGCGCGCTCTGGTCCATCGGGATGGCGAACCAGAACCTCGAGCCGACGCCGACCTTCGAGTCGACGCCGATCTGGCCGCCGTGCATTGCTTCGACAATATTGCGGCAGAGATTGAGGCCGAGTCCCGTGCCCTTGGCGATGCGCTCGTGGTTCTCGACCCTGTAGAACTTGCCGAACAGGCGCGGAAGCGCGTGCTCGGGGATGCCGAGGCCGGTGTCCTTCACGCTGACGACGACGGCGCGCGCGAGGTTGTCGGTGTCGATCTCGAGGCTCACCTCGCCGCCATCGGGCGTGTACTTGAGCGCGTTCGAGAGCAGGTTGAGGATCACCTGCTTCATGAGCGGCCTGTCGGCCTGGGCCACGGCGGCCCGCTCGGCGCGCGAGAGCTTGAGCGCGATCATGCGCCTGTTCGCCTCGCCCTGCTGCTCATCGACGCACTGCCTGCCGAGCTCGCCGAAGTCGACGGACTCGAGCGTGGGGCGCGCCATGCCGCTCTCGATGCGGCCGATGTCGAGCATGCGGTCGACAAGCGCGCCGAGTCGGTTCGTCTCGGAGAGGATGATGCCCGCGAACTCGCGGCGCTGGGCGTCGTCGCCCACCTCGCCGTCGGCGAGGAGCTCCGCGTAGGCCCGCAGCGACGCAAGCGGCGTGCGCAGCTCGTGGCTCGCCTTCGCGACGAACTCGCTCTTCATGCGGTCGGCCTCGCGCTCCGAGCGCACATCGCGCACCATGATGGCCGCGAGGCTCTCGGAGTGCCCGCGCACGACGCTGACATGGATGACGACGGGTGTCGACCCGTGGTCGCGCAGCTCGGCCTCGAGCCTGCGCCGCTCCGTGCCGCCCGCCTCGACGACCGCCTGCACGGCGCGCAGCACCTGCTGCGGCAGCGCACCGATCGCGTCGCGCGTGCCCGCCACGGTCGCGTTCTCGCCGAGCATCGTGCCGGCGGCCTTGTTGGCGAAGCGCGTCTCGCCGTGGAGATCGACGAGGATGACGCCGTCCGCGATCGCGTCGAGAATCGCCGTGCGCTCCGTGCTGCGGACCTCGATCGCGCGCAGGAGGACATCCTTCGCGGCGGCGGCCGCGAGCGAACCGCCATGCACGGGCTGGGCGTTCGCGACCTTGTGCGGGCGCTCGTCGTCCTCGTCGTCGTCGCTCGAGCCGCCGCCCGACGGCATGCTGAAGGCTGTCGCGCAGTAGGCGAGCGCGGCGCAGCCTGCGCCGATCATCCATGCTGCGGCGGAGCCCTCGGCCAGCATCGCCGCCACTGCGGCGATGGGCACCGAGAGAAGTCCGATCCATGGCAGGAACGCCCGTGTCTTCAAGGCTGCGGGCGGCGTGGCCGCGCCTGCGTTGCGTTCCTGGTTGCGTTCAATCGGCATTCAACACTCCTCGTCGCCGGTCCGCCGCGATCCCGCGACGGACTCCCCCTGCGTCTGGTCAAAAGGTCTTAGTTCATCATGCTTCCGAGCGCCCGCGCGACGGCGGTGAACTCGGGGTCGAGGTCAAGCGCGCGGCGAAGCCACTGCGCGGCCTCTTCGTCTCGGCCCGCGGCCTGCAGCGCCAGTCCGAGCGCCGCGGCGGCCTCCGGGCTGTCGGGCCCGACCTCGACGGCGCGCACATGCCAGCGGATCGCGGTGTCGAGGTCGTTCGCGCGCTCCGCGACGATCCCGCGCAGCGTGTAGCCCGACGGCTCGTCGCGTGCGAGGGTGACGAGACGCTCCGCGGCCCACTGAGCGCGATCGAACTCGCCGAGCGCGAGCGACGCTGTGGCGAGGTCGCGCCAGGCCTCCGTGTCCTCGGGGTACTGCCGCGCATGCTCGGCGAAGACGCCGCGCGCCTCCTGGTGTCGGCCGAGCATCGCGAGCGAGCGACCTTCGTGGCGCAGAACATCGGCGGGAACGACGGCCAAGCGGCCCTCCGCGCCCTCCGTGGCGCGCGAGCGCAGGCGCCGCGCGGCCTCGAGGCATCGCTGCCACTCGCCCGCGCGGAACATGGAGCCCACGGCCTTCTCGCCCACGAGCGGAGCCTCGGGATCGATCATCATCGAGCGCTCGTAGCTGCGTGCGGCGGCGCGGTGGTTCTCCTGGAGCGACGCGATGTCGCCGAGGAGCTCGTGCACCGCCGCGTTGTGCTCGAAGTAGGCGAGCTTCGGAAGGAGCAGGTCGCGCGCCTCGTCGAGGCGGCGTCCAGTCACCATCATCTCGGCGGCGGCGAGGAGATACGCGATCCGTTCTGGATCGAGCTCAGACGCCTTCAGGTAGTCCTCGATGGCGCGGTCCGCCGCGCCCCAGCGCTGGTGCACGACGCCGCGGTAGTAGTAGGCCTCCGCGAGCGAGGGGTCGCACTCCATGGCGCGGCCGAAGGCGCTGACGGCGCGCTCGAGGCGCCTCGCCTCGAGCTCGATGCGGCCGAGGAGCGACCAGTAGCGCGCCTCGGTGTCGCTGCGCGCGATGGCGGCCTCGACCTCGCGGCGCGCCTTCTCGAGGTCGCCCGACTCGAACGCCTGGCGCGCCTGGTCGAAGCTGACGAGGCTCGTCGTGCGGCGGAAGCGCGAGTCGGCCTCCTTGCGCGCCTCGAGGCCCGCCGTGCGAGGGGCGCAGGCGGCGAGGGCGCACGCGGCGAGCGCGGCTGCGAGCGAGAGACGGAAGCATGCGTGTCGCATGGAGGGCTCCTGTTCGGTCGGACTGTCGGTCGGTCGGTCGATTCCGTGACGCGGGCCCGTCAGGGAGCGGGCTCGGTGGTCGTCGCGGGCTCCGCGGCTTCGCTGCGTCGCGCGCCGTTCTCGAGGATCATGCGCATCATGCTGCGCTCATAGTCGCTTCCCGCGGTCGATCCCTTGCCGAGGAGCTCCTCGCGCAGGCGGATCATCTCGGGCTGGTTCGACGAGAGCCGCAGCGAGTTCTCGACATGGAAGAGCGCCAGCGACCTGTCGCCCTGGGCGAGCGCGTCGAGCGCCTTCTGGTTCTGCGCGGTGGTGAGCGTGTCGCGCGACCAGGGCAGCAGGCCCTCGCGCGAACCGATGCGCACGCCGCGCTCGAACTCGCGGGCCTCCTCGGCCCAGATGCTCGCCAGCTGGTCCTTCACGATCGTCGGCGTGATGAGGAAGATGATCTCCTCGCGCTTCAGCTGGTCGTCGTATCCCTTGAAGGCGTTCCCGAGGAGCGGGATGTCGCCGAGGCCGGGCACCTGGCGGCGCTCGATCTTCGTGTCCTCCTTGAAGAGGCCGCCGAGGACGAGGGTCTGCCCGTCCTTTACGCGCACATTGGTCACGATCTCGCTCGTGTCCTCGTTCGGAACCGACTGCGTCGCGCCGTCTGCGCTCGTGAGCGTCTCGATCTTCGCGTCGCTCACGCTCGGCGCAAGCTCCATGCGGATCGAGCCATCGGTCGAGATGAACGGACGGAAGATCAGCTTGATGCCCGAGTCGAGGAACTCGACCGTCTGCGTGGTCGAGGTCTGCGTCGTGGTCGAGGTGAGGTAGCCGACGCGGCGGCCGATCAGGATCTGCGCACGCTGGCGGTTGAGCGCCATCACGCGAGGCCGCGCGAGGACGGTGGTGTCGGTCACGCTGTCGAGGAGGCGAAGGAACACAGCGACATCCTCCGTGAGGACGCCCACGCGCATCGTCGACGCGCGGTCCCAGCCCGCCACGGCGCTGTTGCCCGAGTAGCCGCGGTTGTCCCCCGGCTGGATGCCCTCGTTCGCACCCGCGAAGAGGTCGTTCGCGCCCGACATCGGGTTCGTGAGGTTGTTGAAGTCGAGGCTTCCGATGACGGAGACATCGACGCCGAAGCCGTCGTCCTGCTGCACCTTCGACGAGACCACGGTCGACTCGACCACGACCTGCGCGGGCGGCGAGTCGATCTCCTTGAGGAGCGCCTCGATGGCCTTCAGGTTGTCTGGGAAGTCGCTGACGACGATCATTCCCTGGAAGGCCCAGCTGTCGCGGCCGCCATCCTCCTCGGAGGGCTGGAAGCCCTTGTCGACATCGCCGACGAACGAGACCTTGCCCGTCTCGGAGAGGATCGGCTTGATGAACTCGCTCGCGTCCTTCGCGTTGAGGTACTCGAGCGGGAAGTTGCGGCTCTCGCGCTTGGTGCGGCCGCGCAGGATCTCTTCCCACTCGACGCGGGTGTAGACATAGATGAAGTTGCCCGCCTCCTCCATGCGCAGGTCGTTGGCGCGGAGAAGGACATCGAGCGCCTCGAGGATGGTGACATCGAAGAGGTTCGCAGAGACCGTGCCCGTCACGCCGCGCGAGGGCACGATGTTGCGGTTCCCCTGCATGGCGAGCATCTGCAGCGCCTGGAGGATGTCTGTCTCCGCGAACTGGACCGTGAAGGTCTCCTGCGCACCGCCGCCAGCCTCGGGGCGCACGGCGGGAGGCGCCGCCTGGGTCGCGGAATCGGCCTGCGCGAACGCGCTCGGCGCGGCTGCGATGAATGACAGCGCCGCGAAGGCGCCCGTCGCGAGGAACGCTGCGGCGTTCGACGAAGTGCGGAACCGTGGGCTCGATGTGGTCATTGGACTCTCCCGGTTGGTGCCCGCGGCGTCGTGCCGCGCAGCGCGCTCTCCGCCGACGCGAATGGCTTCGCTCGACGGCTTGTGACTGGCCGTCCGCAGGAGCGGACAGGCCTCTCTCTCTCGTTCGATGGTCGATTCGGTGCGCGCGGAGGGGTTCATCGGAGGCCTCCCCGCCGCGGCGATGCGACGACCTTTCCAGACGACTGCTCGGGCAGCTTCACGATGAACTCGCGCGCGCCGTGCGCGACGATGATTCCGCGCTCGACGACCTCGACGAGCACGAACTCGTCGCCACCCGTCGTCTCGAGGACATCGCCGACGCGGACGGCACGGCCGCCGACGACGGCGGTGTCGAGGCCCTTGCCCGCGGACTGGACGCGCAGCGACTCGGCCGCGATGCGCAGACGCTCGTACTCGGCGGGCGGCTGCTCGTCGACGAGCTCGAGCGGCGACGGGGTCGCCGCAGCGGCAGCGACATCGGCATCGGCATCGGAATC
>JBIKTI010000022.1:0-14042 GCA_044348205.1 Phycisphaerales bacterium
CACCGCGCGGTCCCACGCCGACTTGGCGCGACCCCGTTGCGACTGAGTCTCATCATAGGGCTTCGAGGGCTGCGGGGGAACCGTTGTGGTTGCGATAGAATCGAGATCCACTTTCCCGAGCCCGCGTCCATGCGCATCATCGAAGATCCGAACCTCTTGTCCGCGCCCGACTTGTGCGGCTGCAACTTCGTGCCGACGATGGGCGCCCTCCATGCAGGCCATGGCTCGCTCGTCGAACGGGCACGCGCGGACGGCCGCCCCGTGGTGGTGAGCATCTTCGTGAACCCGACCCAGTTCGGCCCGCGCGAGGACTATGCCCGATATCCACGCACTTTGGACGCGGATTGCGCCCTTCTGGAGCCTCTCGGCGCCGCCGCGGTGTTTGTGCCTCCGGTCGAGGCCATCTACCCGCGCGGGCTTGAAGCGGCGCGCGAAGAGGCCTCTGCGATCGGGCTCCCAGAGGTCGCCACAAAGCCAGGGCTCGAGGACGCCTGCCGCCCCACCCACTTCGGCGGCGTGGCGCTTGTCGTCGGGCGGCTGTTCGACCTCGTGCGGCCGGCGCGCGCCTTCTTCGGCGAGAAGGACTACCAGCAGCTCCGCCTGATCGAGGACCTGGTGGCGGTGGATCGCGGCCGCTTCGGCGCGCTCGAGATCGTTCCCTGCCCCACGATCCGCGAGGGAAACGGCCTCGCCATGTCGAGCAGGAACCGCTATCTCGCGCCCGAGCATCGCGACGCGGCGCTGGCGCTTTCCCGCGCGCTGCAGATCGCGCACTCCGCGCAGCGGGTGTCGACCGCCGAGCGGCTCATGCGCGACACGCTCGACGGCCACGGCCTCGAGACGGAGTACGCGGTCGTGCGCGATGCGCGGACACTTCTTCCCGTGACTGGCTTCGAACGGCCGACGCGGGCCCTGATCGCGGCGCGGCTCGGTTCGACGCGCCTGATCGACAACGCGGCCATGACGATCTGGCGCTGACGGCACGGGCGCCGCCGCCGATCCGTGCGAATCGGCGCGGCAAGCGCCACGCCACGCGGTTTCCACGCGTAGATCAGTACACTTCACGCTCCCGTTCGCAGCCGAGGCCCACCATGACACGCCAAGATTCCCCCGCCGTGACCGCGCTCGCCCGCCGCTTCGCCCCGCTTGCTGGGCTTGCCTTGGCTGCGCTCCTCGCGGGCTCGGCACCTGCCTCGAGCGACGCTGCGATGCCCGCGCAGGACGCGCCCAAGAAGGGCTCGCGCACCGAGCGCAGCGCAGGGGACGGCGACGCGAAGGCCGCCGCCAAGGCCCGCGCCAAGTGGTTCGAGCGCCTCGAGCGCGATGACAAGGCCGCGATCGACCCGCTCGTCGGCTTCGCTGCGCCAGAGTTCCCAGAGGGCGCCGAGCGTCTGCAGATGCCCGCCGCGACGATGGCGGAACTCCGCGGCAAGGTCGTGGTGATCCAGACCTTCACCTCGCGCAACGCGGGCGGCATCACAGCCCTCAAGCGCGCCGACGAGGCGCGCGCCAAGGCGCTCAAGCCGGTCGATGGAAAGGACGGCGCCGCAGCCTCCGATGTCGTCTTCTTTGGAGTGCATACGCCCGATGGCGTGGACAACGCCAAGGCGCAGCTCGAGAAGCGCAAGATCGAGGTCCCTGTCCTTCTCGACGCCAAGGGCGAGTTCTGCAACGCGCTCGGCGCGTTCCGCCGCCCGATCGCCTATGTCGTCGACCGCCAGGGGAACCTCCGGTACGCAGGGCTCTCCGAAGAGGGCATTGAGGGCGCCGTGCGCGAGTGCGCGGCGGAGCCGTTCGACCCCGCGATCGAGCCAAAGAAGCGCGATGAGGCGGCGTTCGCCTCGGCGGATGTCGTCTTCCCCACCTTCAACACGCCCGTCGGCTCCGCGCTCGACCTGCGCGGCAAGCCCGGGCCCGAGTTCTTCGTCGAGCGCTGGTACAACACGAACGCCGCGCCCGACCTCTCGGGCAAGCTGGCCGTGGTCGACTTCTGGGCGACCTGGTGCGCCCCCTGCCGCGCGGCGATCCCGCATATGAACGAGCTCGCGAGCGCGTACCGCGAGGATGTCGTGTGCATCGGGATCTCCGACGAAAGCTGGCGCAACTTCGAGGAAGGCACGATGCGGCACCGTCTCGGCAAGTCTGACTTCCAGTACCCAGTCGGCACCGACCCGTCCGCGCGCATGAAGAACGCGTTCCGCATCTCGGGGATCCCGCATGTCGCCGTGATCTCCGCGGACGGCGTCGTGCGATGGCAGGGCCACCCGAACTCGCTGAACGCGCCAGTGATGAACCAGCTCGTGGCGGCCAACAGGCAGCTCGTCGCGAAGGCGATGGGCGCGGCCGCGGGCGGCGCCGTGAAGAACCGCTGGCGCTGACTTCGTCGTCGACGGCGCACACGCGGCGACCGCGTTCGATATCTTTCGCGCCCTATGGCACGACGCGGCGCGCAGCGCTCCAACACGGCAGGCAGTTCGAAGAACAAGACGGCACCCGCGAGGGCGAAGGCACGCGCGAAGGCTCGCCGCGGCTTCTGGCGCACCGCCGCGAACAGCGACAGGCACGAGCTCTACGAGCTCGCCGTCCAGGAGGTCGTGAGCGAGTGCGACTTCATCGACCGCGTCTGGCGGTCGAAGCGTGGACGGCTGCCGTCGAGCCTGCGCGAGGACTTCTGCGGCACGGCGAAGGCGTCGACAGAGTGGGTGCGCCGCCGCCCCACCAACACGGCGATCGGCGTCGACCTCGACAGCTCCGTGATCCGCTGGGGCGAGCGCCGCCACAGAAGCAACCTGCCCGGCACGATGGCGTCGCGCATCGCGATCCTCGAGGCGAACGTGCTCGAGGTCGAGACGCCCGGCGTCGACACCGTCGTCGCCATGAACTTCAGCTACTTCATCTTCAAGGACCGCGCCACGCTCGTGCGCTACTTCCGCCGCGTGTTCGAGGCGCTCGCGGACGACGGAGTCTTCATCTGCGACGCCTACGGCGGCAGCCAGGCGCACGCGGAGCAGGAGGAGGAGCGCTCGCTCGACGGCTTCACCTATGTGTGGGACCAGAACCAGTACAACCCGATCACGGGCGATGTGGTGAACCACATCCACTTCCGCTTCCCCGACGGGAGCGAGCTGAAGCGCGCGTTCACCTACCGCTGGCGGCTCTGGAGCCTGCCCGAGATCCAGGACGCGCTGCGCGAGGCCGGGTTCGCACGCGCGACCGTCTACTGGGAGGGCACGGACCACCGCTCGGGCACGGGAAACGGCGTGTTCCGCCCGTCGACGCGCGGCGAGGCGTGCGAGGGCTGGATCGCCTACATCGTGGCCGAAAAGACGGCGCCGCGCGCACCGCGTGGCGCGCGCACGGCGCGTGGGTGACTCCGCGGACGCTCGGCGCACGAAGCGCGCCGAGCGAGACAGAGTCCGCGAGCAAAACCGAGAGCGAGATCCCAGCATGTCGAACGCACTGCCCGTCACAGCCCTCGCATCGGACATCGCGGAGGGGCTCGCGAAGGTCGAGGCGCTCTTCGACTCGCAGCTCTCGAGCGACTTCCCCGCCGTCAACGACCTCTGCGCCCATGTCGAGCGCTACCGCGGCAAGATGCTGCGCCCCACGCTCGTCCTCGTGACAGGGCTCGCCTTCACAGACGACGGCGCTGCGCTCTCCGAGGGCCACGCGATCGTCGCGGCGACGGTCGAGATGATCCACATGGCGACGCTCGTCCACGACGATGTCCTCGACGAGGCGGCCGTGAGGCGCAGAGGCGAGACGGTGAACTTCCTGCGCGGGAACGAGACGGCCGTCATCCTCGGCGACTACCTCATCTCGAACGCGTTCCATCTCTGCTCGCGCGCGGGCGACCCCGCGCTCAACCTGCGCCTCGGCGAGGTGACGAACACGCTGTGCGAGGGCGAGCTGATCCAGCTGTCGCGGCGCCACGACCTGTCGCTCGACCAGGAGACCTACCTCGAGGTCATCAGGCGGAAGACGGCGGTCCTCGTCGGCGCGTCGTGCGAGCTCGGGGCGCGCCTCGCGGGCGCGGGCGCGGCCGACACGGCCGCCATGCGCGGCTTCGGCGAGCGGCTCGGCGTGGCGTTCCAGATCCAGGACGACCTGCTCGACCTCCTCGGCGACGAGGCGACCGTCGGAAAGTCGATCGGTCGCGACCTCGAGAAGGGCAAGCTCACGCTGCCGATGATCCTGCACATCCGCTCGACGGAAGGCGCGAGACGCGGCGCCGCACTCGATGCGATCGAGGCGAAGGACGGCGCTCGGCTGCGCGAGGCGCTCTTCGCGTCGGGCGCGATCGATGCGGCTCGCGCGTTCGCGGTCGGCATCGTGGAGGAGGCGAAGCGCGCGCTTCCCGCGACGCGGAGGACGGGTTCGCGCGAGCTGCTCCTCGAGCTTGCGAACCGCGTCGTGGCGCGCGATGCGTGAGGCTTGGGTGGTGAGGCGACAGGCGCGAGGCGTTCACGACCAGAGATCGAGGAGGATCGAGAGATCGGCTGCGTCGACCGTGCCGCTTCCGTCGAGGTCCGCTGCGCCTGATCCACCCCACGCGGCGAGCAGAAGCGCGAGATCCGCTCCGCCGACGACGCCATCCCCGTCGAAGTCGCCCGCGACGGGCGGGCAGCCCTGCGCGACCACGCGCACGAAGTCGACGCCTGCCTCGACGAGCGAGCCCTGCGCAAGGTCGCGCGCGACGAACCGCAGGCGCACGGCCGTGCTCGGCGTCACGAAGTCGGCGACGCGGAAACTCTTCTCGACCCACGCGCCCGCGTTCTCGGTGACATCCTCGAGCGTCACCCAGGTCGCGCCGTTGTCGCCCGAGATCGAGATCGGCATCGAGTCTGCGTTCGGCGCGCCTCCGAGGTTGTTCGAGTACCAGCGGCGATAGAAGACGCGGCTCTCGGGGTGGCTTGCGTCGAGCGCGGGCGAGAGCAGCGTGGTGACGCCGCCGTCGACATCGGCCGCGCCCGCTGCGCCACCGACGGCGCCCTGCCCCGTCACGAAGCAGAAGGCGCCCGCGTCCGCGGAGTCGTTCTCGGGTTGCGCGATCGTTCCGACGGGGTCGACGCGTGTCCAGGGCCCCGAGGTCGCTGTGTCGCCCACGATGCCCGCGGACCAGCCGAGGTTTGTCTCGAAGGTGTCCGCGAAGAGGACCTCGGTGGCGAGGGCCTGCGTGGCGTAGACGGCGCCAGGCGCGCGCGGCGATCGCGCGACGCCGACGGTCGTCGCTGCCTCGATGTACCACTCGATCCGCGCGCCGCAGGGGGCCGCAGGAAGCGACGCCGCGAACGATGCGGCCGCGGTCTCCGTCATCGGCGTCTCTGTGAAGGCGCCCGAAGAGCCGACGCGCGTGAAGAGACGCACGCCGCCCGCGACGGGCGCTCCGCGCATCACGCGGACTTCCGCAGAGATCGGCGCGGCGAGGTCGGGCTCGACCGTGGCGGGCACGCCGCCCGAGAGCCGGACGACGGCGCCGTCGACGGCGGCATCGGCGAGCTCGAGCGCGGCGGCCAGGTTCTCCGTCGCGTTCGGGACGATCTCGCTCGCGGGCATCACGAAGCCGTAGGTTCCCTTGTCGCGCACCTCGATCGTCCAGCTGATGACGCCGTGGGCGCCAAAGGCGTGGTCGACGGAGCTTCCGCTCGCGACATAGAGGGTCGACGCGATCGGGCCCGCGACATACGCCGCGCCCGTCGCGCGGTGGATCGCGTCGCGCATCTCGAGGCCGAGCGCGTTGAAGCCAGCAGCGTTCGGCGGCGCAGCGGTCGTGTAGCCCCACGGGCTCAGCACGAGCTGGCTGTAGGCGTGGAAGTCGATGTGGCCGACGAGCGTGGTCTGCGCGGCGAAGTAGTCGCGCATGGCCGCGCTCTCGGGCTCGGAAAACGCGAACGGCCCGCGGTAGGTCTCGCTGTCGGGGCTCGTGCTTGCGCCGCCGCCGCCCCACTGGAAGGCCCAGTTGCGGTTCAGGTCGACGCCGAAGCTGCCGTCGCCGTTGTTGCGGCGGTTCTTGCGCCAGAGGCGGTTCACATCCCAGCTGAAGACATAGCCGTCGGGGTTGACGACGGGAACGACATCGACCCACGCGCGCGAGAGAAGCGCCGTGATGCGCGGATCGCTTCCCTCGAGCGCGACGAGCCTGTCGGCGATGAAGCACGCGGTCGTGGTCGCGCCCCACTCGCGCGCGTGCTGCGTGGCGTTGAAGAGGATGCCTGGGCTTCCCGCGGGCGCCTTCGTGATGCGCACGCCGCGGATCGGGCGGCCCTCGAGCGAGGTTCCGATCGTGAAGGGGGTGACGAGGTCGGGGCGCGCCGCCACGAGTTCGGCCAGCTTGGCCTCGATCTCCTCGAGACGGCGGAAGTCGTCGAAGAACCCGCCGCCGCCTGCGACGCCGCCGTCGCCGCCGCCCGCACCGCCCCGCTTCGCGCGCGCAGCGAAGTCCGCGCGGAGGACGGGGCCGAGGTCTGGGACGAGCACCTCGTGCGTGAGCCCGCTCTTCGCGAGGGCGCGGAGGCCGTCGGCATCGACGATGAAGTCGACGGGGCCGACATCGATGCGGTGGTTGAGGACATCCTTCGCGATCGCAAGCACAGTGCGCACATCGCGGGTGGTCGCGACGACCGCCCGCACCACGCTGCGGCCATCGTGGAAGACGGGCTCCTCGGGTGGGCGCGGCGCGCCATCCGCCACGAGGGTCGTGTTGATCGCGACAGGCGAAAGGAGCGCGAGCGCCACGGCAAACGACCGAAGGGCCCCCGTGCACCGCGAGAAGGACTGCAGGCTCTTGCGCATGGGGCAAGTGTGACGCCCCGCTCGGCCCGCTGCAAGCAGATTCCCCGCTCCCGCTACACTCGCGGCGATGTCGACCCATGCGCGCCAGAGCCGACGCCCGCTTCAAAGCCCCGCGCTGACCGCGGGCTTCGCGCTCCTGATCGCCGCTGGCGCCCTCTCGGGCTGCACGCGCTTCCATGCGTCCGATCCCGCGCTCCTCGAGCCCTCGGGGGCCGTCGTGCCGTCGGCCGCCGTGGCGCCGCGGGCGCTGCACATCTTCGAGGGTTCGACGGGCCGCAGCCTCGGCTGGGCCGATGTCATGGCCGCCGCGAGCTGGGCCGACGCGGTCTTCATCGGCGAGCGCCACGGCGATCCGATCGCGCATCGGCTGCAGCTGGCGCTCTTCGAGGACCTCGCAGCGGGTTACGCGGGCACCGCGCTCGCGCTCGAGCACCTCGAGCGGCATGAGCAGCACCTCGTCGACGGCTATCTGCGGGGCGAAGTCGCGCTCGACCGCTTCATCGACGACACGAAGAGCCGCGACTGGGCGGGCAAGGACACCTGGGTCAGCTGCTACCAGCCTCTCGTCGACGCGGCGCGCGAGTCAGGCTCGCCCGTTGTCGCGGCGAATGCGCCGCGCGACTTCGTGCGCCGCGCGCGCACGGAGGGCTTCGACGCCCTCGCCGCCCTGCCCGAACCTGAGCGCGCGCAGTTCGACATCCCGATCGAGGGCGGCGGCCTCTTCGACCGCTCGTGGGACGACCGTTGGAGCGCCTATCGCGTGCGCTTCGACGAGATCATGTCGAGCGCGGAGGATCGCGACGACCCCGAGGTGCGTGCACGCCTCACCGATGTGTTCCGCTCGCAGTCGACCTGGGACGCCACGATGGGCGCGTCGATGGCACGCGCGCTCGAGGGCGGCGCGCCCAAGGTCGTCCTCTGCGCGGGCTGCTTCCATGTCGAGCGCGACGGCGGAACGGTGCTCCAGTTCGAGGCGCGCGCCCCGCGGGCGCGGGTGCTGACCATCACCGTGGTCGACCGCTCGTCCGATCGGCTCGCGGCGGAGGACAGGGGACTCGCGGACATCGTGGTCTACGGGGCGCCCGTTGCGCGCGCGAAGCCTGCGGAAACCGCAGAACCTGCGCAGTCGGCGACGCCCGCGGAACCCGCGGAACCCGCACAAACATCGGCGGCGGCGCCGCGCGAGGCGGGGACGCCCGCGGGAGACTCGGAAGACGCGGGCTTCGCTCCGAACGACTCGTGCAGGAACCGATAGACTGCGGCCCGACGCGCGCGTGGCCCGATCGGCCACACGGGGACGACGGCGCCTAGGCCGAGCGAATCGAGTCGAGAGAACCATGAGCGACCTGCCAAACCAGAAGAAGACCACCCTCGTCGAGATCGATGTCCGCGAGGGACTCCTGTATGTGAAGTTCGTCGGACCGCAGGTCGGCCAGCGCGAGTCGCCCATCATCAGCCAGGAGGTCGAGCCCTACATCCGCGCCGCGGGCAAGGGCCTGAAGCACTTCATCATCGACCTGAAGAGCGTGACCTTCATGTCGTCGATGGGCCTCGGCGTGTGCATCGCGCTTCGGCACAAGGCCTCGGCCGCGGGCGCGAAGCCGATCCTCTTCGGGACCTCGAAGGAGCTCTTGCAGCTCTTCGCCATGATGAAGATCGACCAGCTCTACAAGTTCGCGAAGGACCAGGGCGAGCTCGACCTCCTGCTCAAGTGAGGCCCTTCTCGGTTCGTCGGCGCATGCGCCGCACGAGCTCGGGCTCCAGCATCCAGAGAAGCGTGGAACGGCCCGAGGCAGCGCCGTCGGGCGGAAGCCGCACGGCCGCTGCGGCACCCTTGCGGAAGTCGATCGCGGCGCCTGCGGGCGAACCCGTGAGGAGCACAGAGAGAAACTCGGAGAGCTGCGGCTCGTGGCCGACCCACGCGACCGCGCGCAGGGAGCGCATCGCCTCCGCGGAGCGGACGAGCGCCGCGAGATCAACAGGGAGCGCGTTGCGCGCGACAGGGCCGCGCGCCGCGGGCGGAAGGCCGAGCCCGTCGACTGGGTCGCGCGCGAGGCCGCCTGCGCCATCCAAGTCGCCCACAGGCTCGAGCCGCTCCGCGCGGCGCGGACGCGGCCAGTGCGCGCGCCTCGAGAGGACGCGCGCCGTCTCCCACGCGCGCTCGAAGCCGCTCGACTCGACGAGCACCACCTCGGGCACGGCGCGGCCAAGCCGCTTCGCGAGCATGTCGAACTCGTCGCGTCCCGCCTCGGTGAGCGGGCGCAGCGCGTCGTTTGGCCAGCGCGACGGATCGCGCTCGAAGGCCTTGGCATGGCGGATGAGGATCAGGTCCATGGGCAGGCCTCCTTGCGGCTGCGGCGTTCGTTCTTCGCGCGACTCCGCGGCCCGAGATTAGCCGAATCACGGGTGGCCAAGTCGCGGCGACCTGCGACAATCTCCCCATGTCCTCCGCGGTCCTCTTCACGAACGCACGGATTCTGACGCTCGCGCAGCGTGGCGCGGCGGGCGCCCGGAGAGGCGAGGCGATGCGCGAGCTCGGCGTCCTCGAGCGTGGATTCGTGCATGTGGTCGACGGGCACATCGCGGCGGTCGGCGCAGGCGACCCGCCCGCCGAGATCACCGCCGAGCGCACTTCGCTCGATGGGCGCGTGCTCATGCCCGCGTTCGTCGACTGCCACACGCACGCCTGCTGGTCGGGCGACCGCCACGGAGAGATCGCGCAGCGGCTCGCGGGCGTTCCCTACCTCGACATCCTCAAGGCAGGCGGCGGGATCATGTCGACCGTGCGCGCAACCCGCGATGCATTCGCGCGCGACCCGTCGGGCGCAGCGCTGCGCGCGGTGCTGGCGCAGCGGACGGACGCCATGCGTCGCCGCGGCACGCTCGCCATCGAGGTGAAGTCGGGCTACGGCCTCGACCGCGCGACGGAGCTTGCGATGCTCGAGGCCGTGCGTATCCTCGCTGCGGATGCAGCGCGTGAGGGCGCCGGGTTTCTCGTCCCGACCTTCCTCGGCGCACACGCGATCGACGGCGACGAGGACGCGTACTGCGCACGCGTCGTCGAGGAGATCCTCCCCGAGGTCGTCGCGCGCTTCGGCGGAATCGCCTGCGACGCCTACTGCGAGAAGGGCGCATGGAGCCCCTCATGGACGAAGAGGCTGTTCGAGCGCGCGCAGGCGCTCGGGTGCCCGCTCCGCGTGCATGTCGACCAGTTCAACGAACTCGGCTTCCTCGAGACGGCGCTCGAGATGGGCGCGCGCAGCGTCGATCACCTCGAGGCCACCTCGCGCGACGGACTCATGCGCGTGGCGCGGTCGCGGTCGACGGCGGTGCTGCTTCCTGGGTGCGGCCTCACGCTCGACGGCCGTTACGCCAACGGACGCATTCTCATCGACGAAGGCGCGGCCGTCGCGATCGCGACCAACTGCAATCCGGGCTCGAGCCCGATCGTGTCGCTGCCGCTCGTCATCGCGCTCGCGGCGCGCTTCTGCGGGCTCACGCACGCAGAGGCCATCACGGCGGCGACCTACAACGCCGCCTGCGTGCTCGGGATCGAGCGTGAGACGGGCTCGATCGAGGTCGGGAAGCGCGCGCACCTGATTGTGCTTCCGACGCGCGACGAGCGTTCGCTCGCGTACGAGTGGGCGACCGCCGAGCCCGCCGATGTCTACGCAGGACACCGCTTCCTCTGATCGCCGCGCAGAATCTGCGCGGAATCATCGGATCCTCCGTCGAGATTCGATCGTTTCCCTCTGAATTCCGTGGTCGGCCAAAGTGGCCCGCACGAGCACCCGATCCCTGCGCGACGCGTGGGCGCGGGAGTTCCGCGACGCGCGCAGAGCCCCCAACGGAGTCACACGCATGTACACCACCACGCCGAACGGCTGGTCGCCGACGAACACCTGCACCAACTGCCCGGGCTTCGACTCGAGCGACTGCTGCGGCGGCACCGCCACCTGGCAGAACAACTGGAACAACGGCTTCACCGGGTGCAACGGCTGGAACGGCTTCGGCGGTTTCAACGGCCCGATCGCCTTCAACACGCCGCGCTTCGGCACCAACTTCCCGTGGGCGAACAACGCCTTCGCGAACGCGACCCCGTGGAATTCGACGCCTTGGAGCTTCGCCGGCTGGAACAACACGCCGAGCACCAACTGGAACAACGGCTGGAACAACACGCCGAACACCAACTGGAACAACGGCTGGAACAACACGCCGAACACCAACTGGAACAACGGCTGGAACAACACGCCGAGCACCAACTGGAACAACGGCTGGAACAACAACTCGACGAGCACTGTCCAGGCGTTCGAGACGAACCTGCGTGACGCGTTCCGCACTGGCTACGAGGCCGGCCTCGCGGCGGGCTACCGCGCAGCCTTCACGAACCTCGCCAGCCAGCAGACCAACTGCACGCCCGGCACCACGAGCGTGAGCACGGGAACGCGTCCGAGCACGAACTCGTGCACCCCGACGCAGTCGACCCGTGGCTACGCGCCGACCAACGCGCCGACGGGCTTTGGGTCGAACACCTCTTCCCCGAACAACTCCTTCCAGAACAGCTCCTTCACGGGCGGCCCGACGCAGAATCCCTCGCAGCACGGCCCCTTCCAGGGCAACGGCTTCTGGAACGCCGCCTGCGGCACCGCTCCGCAGGCGACGCACTGCTCGACCGCGAGCCCGAACCTCTCGGGCGACGAGTTCGCGCACGGCGTGAAGTGCTGCGACGAGCGCAGCGACTGCAGCACGCCCGCCTACGCGGGCATGAAGGTCCGCTCGGTCGCCTGAGCCGCCCTCTTCAACTGACCACGCGACGCCGCGTCGGAGGATTCCGGCGCGGCGTCTTTGCGTTGCCGCATCGCGCATCCGCTACAGTTCCGCCCCATGCTGGTGACGAATCCCGCGGACATCGAAGGCGCTTCACGGGCGGCGGAGTGCGTGGTCAAGGCGCATGAGCGACTGGTGGACTTCCTGCGCGCAGGCCAGACGCTCGCGGAGATCGACGCCTTCATCGGGCGCACGCTCGCCGATCTCGACGCGCCGAGCTGCTTCGTCGGCTACAGGATCCGCGGCCACCCGCCGTTTCCGTCGCACGCGTGCCTCTCCGTCAACCAGTGCGTCGTCCACGGCACGCACGACATGCGCGCGTCGCCGCTCAGGCCAGGCGACCTGATCTCCGTCGACATCGGCGTGCGCCACAAGGGATGGGTCGGCGACGCGGCGTGGACCTACGCCATCAAGGAGCGCGACCCGATCGGCGAGGCGCTGATGCGCGCGGGCGTCGAGTCACTGCGTCGCGGCGTGGCGGCGCTCAAGCCTGGCCGGCCGCTCATCGACTTCGCCAAGGCAGTGCAGGGCTATGTCGAAGGTGAATGCAGGTTCTGCCTCGTGCGTGGCCTCGGGGGGCACGGATATGGCAAGGAACTCCACGCGCCGCCCTTCGTCTCGAATGTCGTCCCGAGCTATCCGGGCGAGTGGCCCGAGGCGTGGAAGGAGATCAAGCCCGGGCTCCTCGTCGCCGTCGAGCCGATGATCGCCGTGTCGAGCTCCGAGACGCGTTCGAACGGCCGCGAGTGGCCTGTCTTCACGGCCGACGGCTCGATGAGCGTCCACTACGAAGCCGATGTGCTGGTGACGGCCGCGGGCCCCGTGAATCTCACGGAAGGGCTGTTCGCGCTGCCTGAGATCGTGGGTTAGTCGCGGCTTGGGGCGGCCCCGTTTCGTGCGGCAAACGACATTCGAAGGCCGCGCCTCCACGCGCACAGATATCATCGCGGCTTCCCGCGGAGCTCCACCATGCCCATCGAAAGCGCCATTCTCCTCGCCGTCTGCATGTCGAACCCACCCGCATCCGCAACTCCGTTCCCGCCGACGAAGGCCGTGCCCGTCAGCGACACGCTTCACGGCGTCGAGATCGTCGACGAGTACCGCTGGCTCGAGCCGCTCGAGAAGGAGTCCTCCGAGGTCGTCGAGTGGACCACCACGCAGAACGACCACACGCGGCGCGTCCTCGAGGGAGTCGCCTGCCGCGACGAACTCGCGAAGGCGCTCGAGCCGTGGATGACGCTCGGCGCGATCGGCGCGCCGCGCATGACCGACGGCGGCTACTTCTACTCCGAGCGCATGGGCACGCAGAACCAGGCCGTGGTGAAGTTCCGCGCCACGCTCGACGCTGAGCCGCGCGTCCTGCTCGATGTGAACGCGCTCGACGAGAAGGGCCTCACGAGCCTCGACTGGTGGCGCCCGAACGAGCAAGGCACGCTCATGGCCTTCGGCCTCTCGCAGAAGGGCAGCGAGATGAGCGAGCTGCATGTGCTCGATGTCGCGACGGGCAAGTGGCTTGATGACAAGATCGCGGGCAAGGTGAGCATGAGCGGCTGGATGCCCGACGGCAAGAGCTTCTTCTACTCGGGGCTGCGCGATGTGAACGACCCCTACTCGCGCGAGACGCGCCAGCATGTGCTCGGCCGCGACGCGGCGCTGAACCCGATCGTCGTCAAGCAGACGAACCCGAGCGAGATCCCCGGCGCGGGGCCGACCACCGACGGGAAGTGGCTGATCGGCTCGCTCTTCAAGGGCTGGGCGAAGAACGACCTCTGGGTTGCGCCGATGGGTCCGTGGCTTGAGAAGGGCGAGATCGAGCGCACGCCGATCGCGCAGGGTCTCGACGGCCGGTTCGAGCCCGTCGATGTCATCGACGGCACGCTCTACCTGACGACGACCTTCGGCACGCCGAGGGGATCGCTCGTCGCGGTCGATCTCGCGAAGCCCGCGCGCGAGCACTGGAGGACGGTCATCGCAGAGCGTCCCGACATGGTTCTCGAGGGCGTCTCGCGCATCAAGGACGCGTTCGTCCTCACCTGGTCGAAGGATGTGTGCACGCAGTTCGAGATCGTGAAGCACGACGGCACGCGCATCGGCTCGATCCCGCTGCCGGGCCTCGGCACGGCCGCGGTCTCGACCGACTGGAACCGCACCGAGGCGTTCGTGACCTACACGAGCTTCGACGCGCCGCGCACGATCTACGCGACCGACCTTGCGACCGACCTCGCGAAGAAGGACCTCGCCCCCGCCGATCTCAAGGTCTGGGCCAAGACCGAGATCCCGAGCGACCTCTCGCGCTACACCGTCGAGCAGAGGCGCGCGACCTCGAAGGACGGCACCGAGGTGCCGATGTTCATCGTGCGCCGCAAGGACATGCCGCTCGACGGCGACAACCCGACGCTTCTCTACGGCTACGGCGGCTTCAA
>JBIKTI010000239.1:0-4862 GCA_044348205.1 Phycisphaerales bacterium
GTTACTTCGATCTTCGAATCCGCCAGAGCCCGCTGCCGCAAGCAGCGGGCGCTCAGATTTCGCCGCGACCGCTCAAACTCGCCTATCCGATTTCAACCCACGCCACCCGCTCCGAGTCCACGATGTAGACATGCGAGCCGTCGGTGACCTTGACGAGTCCGTCCGCCTCCGTGGGGATCAGCATCGCGCGCTTCACGATGCAGCTCGCCGCGTGATCGAACTCGATCCGCAGGTCGCGCTGCGCGTTCAGTTCGCCGAGCGCGAGTCGGAGGATCTCGGGATTCATCGGCATGGATGGCGTTCCTGCACGGTCACTCGACGACGCCGAGGATGTCCTCCTCGGTCATGATGAGCATCGCCTCGCCGTCGATCTTGATCTCTGTGCCCGCGTAGCTCGAGAAGATGACGCTGTCGCCCTTCTTCACGGTGAACGGCGTGATCTTGCCGTTGTCCTTGCTGCGGTGGCCGTCGCCGAGGGCGATGATCTTGCCCTGCTTCGGCTTCTCCTTGCTCGACTCGGGGAGGAAGATGCCGCTGTCGGTCTTGGTGGCGGCTTCATCGCGCTTCACGAGGATCTTGTCGCCGAGTGGACGGAACTTCATGGTGGTCTCCTTCGCTGTTCTCATGTGCTGACACGGGCAAAGGACGGAAGCCTCCGACGGCATCCGTCCGTGGGGACAGGTCATGCGGCAGGCCAATGGTCTCGGTAGTAGCGGCGAACGCACCGCTCGAGGACCTGCAGCATGGTTTCGACTGGAACTGGGTCGTCGAGCACCGTGAACGCGCCATCGCGCAGGGCCTCGGCGAGGATTCTGTTGCTTTCCGCGGGATCGACCTGGCGCGGGCGGACGATGATCGTCGGCGGCGGGCAGTCGAGTCGCCTCAGGAGCTGGAGGACGCGGGGCCCAGCCTGCACCGTGCGTGGCGCTCCCTGCATGCCGCGGCGCTCGTGCATGGGGATCGAGAGATCGATGACGGCGATGTGCACGGCGGCGCGGCGGACGACATCCGACACCTCGTCGCCGGTCTTCGCGCGAAGGCACTGGATGCCGAAACGGTCGAGGAGGACGGGGAGCTGGTCTGCGAAGGCGTGCTCGCGCCAGCCGCCGTATGTCAGGAGCAGGTTGAGGCGCCGCGGCGACTCGGCCCCACCTTCTGCGGGCACGCCGCCACCATCGTGCGCGGAGCCCGCGCCAGAGTCGGGGTCGAAGCTGTGCAGGCGCAGGCGCATGGGGAGTGTGCGGCGATGCAACGGGTGTGCCAACGGAGAGCACGGCGGTGAGGGCGGATGCGACGGGCAGACCGTGGGATGGAAAGCCATAAACCAATGTGGGAAAGTCGTTTATGTCGATTCATGGCAGGCGATGCCTGCCGCGCGGCCCTCGCCCCCCTGCGCCAACCGCGGTCTTGGGCGGACCCCATCTGCCAACTTGGCACTTGCCGCCTCGTGCCGCGTTCCGCCCTATCTTGCCCCTCCCATGGCTGTTCGCATCGCTGATCTCTTCGCCAACCACGCCTCGCACCTCGGTTCGACGGTCACCGTCCAAGGCTGGGTCCGCACCCGGCGCGACTCGAAGGCGGGCATTTCGTTCGTCGCCGTCACCGACGGCTCGTGCTTCGACACCGTGCAGGCGGTCGTGCCCAACACGCTCGCGAACTACGAGTCGGAGGTGCTGAAGCTCACCGCGGGCTGCTCGGTCGAGATCACGGGCACAGTGGTCGCGAGCCAAGGCAAGGGGCAGTCGGTCGAGCTGCAGGCGACAGAGTGCAAGGTCCACGGCCTCGTCGACGACCCCGACACCTATCCGATCTCGCCGAAGCAGCACTCGTTCGAGTATCTGCGCGAGGTCGCGCACCTGCGCGCGCGCACGAACACCTTCGGCGCGGTCGCGCGCGTGCGGCATTGCCTGGCGATGGCGGTCCACCGCTTCTTCCACGAGCAGGGCTTCCTTTGGGTGCACACGCCGATCATCACGGGCAGCGACTGCGAGGGCGCGGGGCAGATGTTCCGCGTGTCGACGCTCGATGCGCTCAACCCGCCGCGCACGCCCGAGGGCAAGGTCGACTACACGCAGGACTTCTTCGGGCACGAGACGAACCTGACGGTGTCCGGGCAATTGAATGTCGAGACCTGGTGCATGGCGCTGTCGAAGGTCTACACCTTCGGGCCGACCTTCCGCGCGGAAAACTCGAACACCTCGCGGCACCTCGCCGAGTTCTGGATGATCGAGCCCGAGATCGCGTTCGCCGACCTGCATGTCGACGCGAAGCTGGCGGAGGACCTGCTCAAGTACATGTTCAAGGCGCTGCTTGCCGAGCGCGGCGACGACATGAAGTTCTTCGCCGAGCGGATCGACAAGACCTGCATCGAGCGGCTCGAGAAGTTCGTGAGCGCGGACTTTGCGAAGCTCGACTACACCGACGCGATTCACGCCCTCGAGGACGCGGTCAAGAAGGGCGTGAAGTTCGACTACCCCGTCAAGTGGGGCATCGACATGCAGAGCGAACACGAGCGCTGGCTGACCGAGACCTACATCGGACGCCCCGTCGCGGTGATGAACTACCCGAAGGACATCAAGGCGTTCTACATGCGCCAGAACGACGACGGGAAGACGGTCGCCGCGATGGACATCCTCGCGCCAGGGATCGGCGAGATCGTCGGCGGCTCGCAGCGCGAGGAGCGCCTCGAGCGGCTCGACGCGCGCATGGACGAGATGGGCCTGCACAAGGCCGACTACTGGTGGTACCGCGACCTGCGCCGCTACGGCACGGTGCCGCACGCGGGCTTCGGCCTCGGCTTCGAGCGCGCGATCATCTACGCGACGGGCATGGCGAACATCCGCGATGTGATCCCGTTCCCGCGGGCGCCGAAGACGGCGAGCTTCTAGCGCTCGCGCGGATTGCGCCTTCGATTTTTCTCACGGAGGCACGGAGGCACAGAGGATGAAAAGAAGACAAGCCCTCCGAGGCCGCACGCGCGATGCGCGAACGGGCTGGAAGGCTTGATCTCCGTGCCTCCGTGCCTCCGTGAGAGACTTGGAGACCGTCAGCAGCAACGCGCGCGTCGCTCAGATCGCGAACCCGACGACGGTCTTCGTGCCGTCCTCGCCTTCGATCTCGATCCAGAGCTTCGAGCCTTCGGGCATCGGGTCGGGCACCTCGCCGTGCGTGTGCCACTGGTCGCCCTCGACCTCGCACTTCGCCTTGATCGAGCCCTTGCCGTCCTCGGTGCCGAACCAGAAGCGCACGGCCTTGCCCTTCGCGCCGCCGTCGACCCAGATGTCGACGGGAACATCGCCGCCCGCCTTGATCTCGCCGTCGCGCGAGACCTTCACGGTGTAGGGCCCTGCCTTCTGCTCGCCCATCTGGACCGTCTCGCCGTGGCCATCGTCCTTCATCGGCTTGTCGCCTTCGGCATGCGCATGGTCATGGTCATGCGCGTGGTCGCCATCGTGCGAGTGATCGCCAGCCTTCGCAGCGGGCGCAGCGGAGTCCTTCTTCTCGCAGCCCGCGAACGCGGCGAGTGCGAGTGCGCAGCAGGAAACTCCGAGCAGTTCATTCATGGTCTTCATGGTCTTCATGGTCTTCATGGCTTCTCCTTCTGAGTGGGTTTGAGGTCGCGCGAAATCCGGAATGCGAGCGCGTAGCCCGCGGGGACGACAAAGAGATTGAGGATGGTCGACGAGACCAGGCCTCCAAGGACGACGATCGCAAGCGGCGCGAGGAGCTCGCTGCCCGGCTTGTCGCCGCTCATCGCGAGCGGAATGAGGCCGAGCGCCGCGGTGAGCGCCGTCATGAGGATCGGCACGAGCCGCTCCGTCGAACCACGCACCACCGACTCCTCGCGCGAGCAGCCTTCATGCTCCTCGAGGTGCGCATAGTGATTGACGAGCAGGATGCCGTTGCGCACGGCGATGCCGAAGAGCGTGACGAACCCGACCATGCTCGCGATCGAGATGACGGGCTCGACATAGCGCTCGCCGCCGATGCCGAAGAGCGCGAGCGTGTTGCCGATGAACGGCCGCGATTCCGTGATGTAGATCGCGGCCACGCCGCCGATCAACGCGAGCGGGAGGTTGAGCATCACGAGGATCGCCGTGCGACTGCGCCCGGTCGCATACTGAAGGAGCAGGAACATCACGAGCGCGACGCCCGCGCCCATCACGGTGATCGTGCGGCTCGCGGACTGCTGCGCCTCGAACTGCCCGCCGTACTGCACGGTGCAGCCCGCGCGCGCGACGATCGGGTCGACCTTCTCGCGTACCGCCTTCACAAGTTCGCCGAGGTTGAACCCGTCCGCGACATTCGTCGAGACGATCGCCTTGCGCTGCGCGTTCTCGCGGGCGATCAGGTTGCTCGTGCGCTCGGGGCCGATGTCCGCGACCTCGCGCAGTCGCACCGTCGCGCCACCCATTCCGCGCAGCATCAGGTCGGCGATCTGCTCGATGCGCTCGCGCTCGTCCTCGGCCAAGCGCACGACGAGATCGATGCGCCGCGGCCCGTCGCTCACTTCCGCGACGGTCTCGCCGTGGAGCGCCTGCTGCACCTGGCGTGCGGCCGACGCGGGCGTGAGGCCTGCGGCCGCGAGGTCCTGCGCGCGGTAGCGGATCGGAAGCGATGTCACGAGCACCTCGCGGTTCGCGTTGACATCGCGCGTTCCCGGCACGGTGTTCAGCGCAGCCTCGATCTCCTTCGCGAGTCCCCGCAGCGTCTCGAGGTCGTCGCCGAAGACGTTGATCGCGATCGCAGCGGGGGTGCCCGACAGGATGTGCGACATGCGGTGCTCGATCGGCTGCCCCACCATCGTGGTGATGCCGGGGATGTTCGAGAGAATGCCGTCGATCTGCTCGCGCACGACGCCC
>JBIKTI010000238.1:0-4862 GCA_044348205.1 Phycisphaerales bacterium
TCGGCCTCGCACCAAGGGTCGGCGAAGACGATGAGCGGCTTGCCCGACACGGCCCACGCGTCGATCGCGCGAAGCGCGGGCTCGTCGAGCCGCCGCGGCTGGATGACGACGAGCGCCTGCGCGTCCGCGGGGATCTCGGGCGCCGCGCGGTCGATGCGCCGCAGGTCGTAGAGCGTGTCGAGCTGCCGGAAGAGGACAGACTTCCCCGCCGACGCCATCGGGTTGCGCGGATCGAACGGCTTCTCCTCGGGAATCGTCGAGAGCACCGCGACGACGGGCTTCCCCGCGCGGCCGACCGAGAGGATGCGCCGCGCGACCTCGTACTCGAGGAACGGCTCCTGCGAGGGCTCGAGGAACGGGATCGTCTCGACCTTGTCGGTCGGCCCACGCACGGCGAGCCCGAGCATGAGGACGCGGCCCGTCGCGTCGAGCGTGCGCGGCGCGATGCCAGCGGCGCGCGCCATGTCCTCCGTCTCGCTGAAGGGCTCTGGGTCGATCACGCGCAGCTCGAGCCTGCCGTCGCTCGCGGCCACGATCTCGCCGAGGAACTCCTCGACGCGCTGGGCGTAGGCGCGGATCGCGGGAAGATCGCTGCCTTCCTCGCGCGTCCAGTAGAACTCGAGCCGCACGGGCTCGGGCAGCGCGCGAGAGAGATCACGCACGCCCTGCGAGATGGTGTAGAGGCGCTCTTCGGTCACATCGAGGCGCACGCCGCGCAGCGTGAACCATGCGGCTGCGTTCAGCGCGACCAGCGCTGCGAGCACGCCCGTCGTGGCGAGGATGGCGGTTCGTCTGGTGTCGGCGGATGCCATGGTGGACCTCAGTCGGACTTCTTCCAGTCGAGCGCGAGTGCGTTGAGCAACAGGAACGCAGCGATCACGCTCGCGAAGTAGAGCAGGTCGCGCAGGTCGATCACCCCGCGCATCATCGATTCATAGTGCGTCAGCGCGCTCGCGGAGGCGACCGCCTCGACGACGCCCTGCGGCGCCCATCCGCGCAGGAAGTCCATCACGGCTGGGAATCCAGCGAGGAGCAGCACGAAGCTCACGACCGCGCACAGGACGAACGCGATCACCTGGTTCTTCGTGAGCGCAGAGAGGAACGCGCCGATCGCCAGGAAGGTGCCCGCGAGGAGCGCGCTCGCGAGATAGCCGACGAGGATCGCGCCGTGGTCGGGTTGGCCGAGCCACGCCACCGTGATCCACATGGGGAAGGTGAGCGCGAGCGCGATCGTTGTGAAGGCCCACGCCGCGAGGAACTTGCCGACGACGAGGTCGCCGACGCCGAAGGGAAGCGTCATCGCCAGCTCGATCGTGCCCGTGCGGCGCTCCTCGGCCCAGAGCCGCATCGACACCGCGGGCACGAGGAAGACATAGAGCCACGCGTGGAACTGGAAGAACGGCCGCAGGTCGGCCTGGTTGCGCTCGTAGAACCCGCCGATGTTGAAGGCGAAGAGACCCGCGAGGAAGAGGAAGATCACGAGGAAGACGGCCGCGAGCGGCGTCTGGAAGTACGAGCGGAACTCGCGGCGGAAGACCACGCCGATTCGTGCGGGCGCGTTCATCGCGGGCCTCCCTTCGCGCGCGCGGACTTCGCCGCCGCCTCGCCGACCTCGCCCGTCGTCATGGTGCGGAACGCGGCGTCCATGCGGTTCCTCGTCGCCTCGCGCGGCGCGCGCGACTCCATCTCGGCAGGCGTCCCGTCGAAGACGACGACGCCTCTGTTGATGACGACCGCGCGCGTGCACACCGCCTCGACCTCCTCGAGGATGTGCGTCGAGAGCACGATCGCGCGCTCGCCGCCGAGCTCCTTGATGAGCGCGCGCACCTCGTGCTTCTGGTTCGGGTCGAGTCCGTCGGTCGGTTCGTCGAGGATGAGGATGCCCGGGTCATGAAGCAGCGCCTGCGCGAGTCCCGTGCGGCGCTTGTAGCCCTTCGACAGCGTCTCGAAGGCCTGCCTGCGCACGCCCTCGAGGTTCACGCGGCCAATCGCACGCCCGACGCGTTCGCGCGCCTCGCGGCCGCGGAAGCCGCGCGCCTGCGCGATGAACGAGAGGAACTCCTCGACCGTCATGTCGGGGTACGCGGGCGCGCCTTCGGGCAGATAGCCGAAGGTGCGCTTCGCTGCGATCGGGTCGTGCGCGATGTCGACGCCGTCGAGCGTGACGGACCCCGAGGTCGGCTCGAGGAACCCCGTGATCATCCGCATGGTGGTCGACTTCCCTGCGCCGTTCGGGCCGAGGAACCCGAGCACCTGTCCGGCGGGCACCTCGAGGTCGATGCCCCGCACGGCGTGGATGTGTCCAAAGCGCTTCTCGAGTTTCTTCGCGACGATCCTGCTTGACATGCGCGCTCCCTCTTCGGTCGGGGCACTCTATACCGACAATTGCCGCGGTTCGGTTGCACTCGGTCCCATCGGTCGCGAATGCCTCATCGCGCCTCGCGCAGCGCGCCGAGCCGCGCGCCCAGCAGGAAACCTCCGAGGCCGAGCCCCGCGAGGACGACGAGCGGCAGCACCTGCTCCGCAGCGGGCATGTCGCGCCAGAACGGCCCTTCGATCGCGATCACGGCCCAGCGGAACGGGCTCGCGAAGCTCAGGGTCTGCAGGACCGGCGGCATGAAGAAGAGCGGAATCGTGCCGCCGCCGATCAGGGCGAGCACGAGGAGCGCGCCGCGGCCAGCGCCGTTCGCCTCCGCCTCCGTCTTGCAGAGGCCCGCGATCAGCATGGCGAGCCCCGAGAAGGCGAATGCGGCGAACACGCACGCGAGGACAAGCATCGCGGGCTGCGCGATCGACGAGCCGAAACCGAACACGGCGAGCAGGATGAGGAGCGCCTGCACGAGGACCGCCGTCACGAAGCAGGCGAGTCCCTTGCCCGCGAGGAGGTGCATGCGCGTGATTGGCGCGAGGCGAAGCCGCGCAAGCGTGCCGCGCGTCCGCTCGACGACGAGCGAGGCAGCGAACGACCCGACGCAGCCGGCGATTCCCCACACGATTCCGATGGGGGTCGACACATCGAAGCTCGAGCGCGGGCGTCCCTCGCGCGCGGGAAGTTCCGCGAGGGAGACGCGCACGGGGGAGAACGCGGCGCCCGCGGCGCCCCCAGCGCCATCGTCCGCCTCGGCGCCGCCGTCGCCCGCAAGCGAGCGCGAGAAGGACTCGCCCGCCGCCGCCAGCGCCGCGCCCGCGAGCTTCTGCGTCGGAGAGAGGTCGGGCGCCGACGCGATCGCCGCGCGCATGCCTGTGAAGAGCCGCGCCGACTCCTCTTGATCCGCGAGGAGGCGCGGGAACTGTCTGAACGCGAGTTCGTTCAGCTTGCCCTGGATGAGCCCCGCCTCCGCGCGGCGCGTCGGGTCGACGATGCAGTCGATCTCCATGCCGCCGCCGTTGAACATCGCGCCCATCCCTTCGCGCATCGACTCCGGCAGCACGACCACCGCCGTCGCCTTCCCCGCGCGCACGGCTGCGATCGCCTCGTCGCGCGTGTCCAAGCGCGTCACTTCGAAGGCGCCGTCGTTCGCAAGGTCCGCGGCGAGGTCGACCGCGATGCGCGCGTCGCTCTCGTTCACGAGCGCAAGCTTGATCTTGCTTCCGCCGCCCCCGCCGCCGAAGACGAAGCCGAAGAGGACGGCCATCAGCATCGGGAAGACGAAGGTGAAGAACACATCGCCCTTGTCGCGGAAGAGAAGGCGCAGGTCCTTTCGCGCGATGGAGAGAATCGCCCTCATTCGCGCAGGCTCCTTCCCGTCAGCGCGAGGAACACGCTCTCGAGGTCTGCGCGGTCGATGCGCACGCCCGTCACGCCTCCCGACGCGAACTGCCGCGCGACCTCCGCGACTGGGTCGGCCGTCACCACGCGTTCCTCGGCGCCGTTGCGCTCGACGGTGACGGTGGAGTTGCCGCCGTGGCGCGCGATGAGCTCGGCGACGGTGCCGACATCGAGCATGCGGCCATGGTCGACGATGCCGACGCGGTCGCAGATCTTCGCGGCCTCTTCCATGTAGTGGGTCGTGTAGAGAATCGTCTTGCCGCGCGAGGCGAGCGTGCGCACGAGCTCGAGGATGCGGTTGCGGCTCTGCGGGTCGACGCCCGCGGTCGGTTCGTCGAGAAGGACGAGCTTCGGATCGTGGACGAGCGCCGCCGCGAGGTTGAGGCGGCGCTTCATGCCGCCCGAGAAACCCGCCGTACGCTCGTCGGCGCGCGTGTCGAGCTCGACGAGCGCGAGGAGCTCGTCGACGCGCGCGCGCGAACCGCCCAGGCCGTAGAGATCCGCGAGGAAGAGCAGGTTCTCGCGCGCGGTCAGCTCGCCGTAGAGCGTGATCTCCTGCGGCGCGAGGCCGAGGTGCATGCGGACGCGCGCGTTCGTCGGCGAGCCGAGGCCGAGGAGGTCGACGGACCCGGCGTCGGGCGCGAGCAGGCCCGTCGCGATCCCGATGGTGGTCGACTTGCCCGCGCCGTTCGGCCCGAGCAGACCGAAGACCTCGCCCTTGCGGACCTCAAGCGACAGACCGTCGACCGCGAGGGTCGAGCCAAAGGCTTTGCGGATGTCGCGGAAGGCGAGCACGAGGTTGGTAGGGTACCGATCGCACTCGGCACGGTGCGCACCGCACATTCGACGGGGAGATACATGACACGCCACCCCCTCCCAACGATCGACTGGGTCGGACCGCTCAGGGCACCCGCGATCGACGAAGCCCGCGCCCGCCGCGCGGCGGATGCGCTGCGGCCGCGACGCCCACAGTCGCCAACGCGCCGAACCGCGGTTCTCGGCCTCGTTTTCCTCACTTTCTGCGCCCTTCGGCTCCATGACCCCGCCCTGAACGGCTCTCTGCCAACCCGCGCGCCCGTCGCCCGCGGCGATC
>JBIKTI010000023.1:0-14033 GCA_044348205.1 Phycisphaerales bacterium
CGCTCGAACTCGGCGCTGCGGAGAACCTCAAGCGCGTGCACCTCTTCCACGACGCGCCCGCATTCGACGATGACGCGTTCTGGCACTCGCCGTTCGCGATCTCCCCGTTCGTCGACCTGAAGACGGTGTGGCATCCGAGCGCGATGTTGTAGCGGTCGCGGCTGCGGCCGCTCCCTTTGGCGGGGATGGTGCCGATCGACGCTCGCGCGGCTGCGGCCGCGAGGTTTGAGCGGTCGCCGCTGCGGCGGCTTCCTTTGGCGTGGATGACACGCGTTGGAGTCGACGGCTGGCGTCATCTGTTCCGCATGCTGAAGCATGCGGGCACCCGTGCCTTTCGTGTCGCACGATTCAGATCATCGGATTCGACGGGCGCGCTACTCTTCCCATATGAACTTGCATCGGATCCGGTTTGCACTCGCCTTGCCCGCAGGCGTGCTCGTCCTGGTCGCGTTCACGGGCTTCTTCGAAGGCCTCGGCAAGCAGATCTATCCGCCCTCGCAGGAGATGCTCGACGCGATCGCGCTCCTTCGCAGTGGAAGCGATGGCGCGCGTGAGGCGCTTCTGACCGCGATGAACGGAATGCCCTTCGGCGCGCTTGCCATCGTGGTAGCCGCGTGGACGCTCGGCGCGGCACTCGGCGCCTTCGCGGCATGCCGAGTGGGGGGCGCGAACTGCGTGCCGCTCTCGATCGCGATCGCCGTGATCGCAGTCGCGTTCGTGGCGATGAACCTCGTCCTGATCCCGCACCCTGCGTGGATGATCGCCGCAGGCGTCGTCATTCCACCCGCTGCGGCGATCGGCGTCGGCAGGTTCGCGTCAGGACTCGCGCAGGGTCAGGGCGGGCGCGCGTCCATCGGGTGAGAAGACCGCGATCTCGTTGCGGCCGTCGCGGAGAACGGCCGACGACAGCACCGCGCGCCTCAAGAGCCGCGCACCTGCGCCCTTGCCGCGCAACGCGCCGCTTGCGCCATCCTGCGCGATCACGCATGAACCGTTCACGAGCACGGTCGCGCAGGCATCGCGCTCAAACGCTGCCTCGAGCGTACAGCCCCCGATCGCGAGAAGCGTGAACGATGTGCGGAACCAGGTGGGCACGCCCGTCGCGAACGCGGCATCGCCGCGCGCAAGCGGAACAGCGCGCGCCCAGCTCGCGGGAGGCGCGATGCGCGCGAAGGCCCACTCCGCCTCGACCTCGCCGCGCACCTCGAGGAACTCGACCTCGCGCCTCAGGCGCTCGAGGTCTGGGCCAGCGAGGTTGTCGGCGCGGTGATCGAGATCGAGCACGACCTCGTTCGCGCACGGCTCGAGCCGCACGGCCTTCGCCTTGGGTGGCTTCTCGCCCTTTGCGAGCGCCTTCGGCCGCATGGGCGAGAGGCGCGAGCCGTCGAGCCACACGAGCTCGGCCGAGAACGCGGATTGACCCGCGACGACGAGTTCGCCGTTGAGACGCAGCGCGTCGCGCGAAGCGCCGCCGTCGCCGCCCGCGCCGCACGACGCCGCGACCCACCACGCGGGCAGCCGCATGACGACGGCCGTTGCGCGCGGCGGGAAGCTCCAGCGCAGCGTGCGCGGTGCCGCGCGCGCAGGATCGCGCATGTCGTAGCCCAGCACGAAGCGACCCATTCGCGTGGCGTCGAACGCGGGCATCGGGAGAAAATCGCTGCGCACGCCCTTGAGCGGCGCAAGCTCGACGAGCGGCCCGAACACGCCTGTGCGCAGTTCGCCGAGGGAGCCTGCGGGTGCGGCATCCATCGCGAAGCCCTGCGCCCGCACCTCTGCGACGATGCACCGCGGGCCCTTCGCCTGTGCAAGCTCGAACACGGGACTTCCGCCGCACGACTCGGCCGCGCCGTCGACCGCGATGCGGCCCGAACCAAGCCGCGTGAACGGGAGCGCGAGCATCCTTCCGAGTCGGGCGCTCGGCTTGAGCCGCGCGCGGTAGTAGCCGTGCAGCGACTCGACGCCGTATGCGCCAAGCGCACGCGGCGCCGCGGTCGAGGCGAAGCGCGGGTGCGAGCCATCGAGAAGGCCCGGCTCCGCGAGAACCTCGAGGGATGCGAGCTTGACGGAACGCCCGCGCGCCGCTGCCACGGTGCGCGCAGGGGCCTTGTGCCGCGTGACGCGTCCGTCCGAGGTGATCGACGCGACGGGCGTGCCCGCATCGTCGATGAACTCGAAGCCGTCGGCAGCGACACAGATGCCGTCGGCGAGCGCAGCGGGCACGACGGCGACACGCAGGCTGCGCACGCGCGTCACCTTTGGCGCAGCGCCATCCGCGGGCACGGTCAACGCGCTCTCGCTTCCGTTCACGCGCAGTCGGACCTTCGAGCGCGCACGGCCCGACACGACGAGGAGGTCACCCGCGAGCGCGACCAGCGAGCCCGAGCAGCGCTCGAGCCTCGAGCCGTTGATCGCGATGCCTTCCGCATGGAACGCGATGCCAGACGCGCCCTTCGACTGCGTCACGAACACGCGCTCTGCGCCTGTGCCGCGGAGCACGCTGCGGCCCTCGCCGTCGGGCGACGGCTCGGGCACGAGTCCCGCGAGCAGCGGACCGAAGGAGCTCGCGAAGACGAGGAGGCGGCGCAGCGAGTCGATGGGTGCGAACGGCAGCTGCGCCGCACCGAGCGCGGCCGTGGCGCCGGCGTGGGTGCCGCCGAAGACCTCGAGGAAGAAGTCCGCGCGCGAGGCGATCGCGCCAGCGACCTCCGACGCCGAGCGCTCGAGGCCGATGAGCACGGGTGGCGCGTCCTGCTGCACCTCGCGGAGCTCGAGCGCCGTGCGTGCGCTTCCGCCGCGCGCGCCCATGCGCCACGCGTCGACGACGCCCTCGTGCATCGACCAGCAGTTGTTGACGCTGACCAGCGGAACCTCGATGCCGAACTCGCGCGCGTAGCGCACGAGGTCGCCGAAATAGCGCGCACCGACCTCCTCGTCGAGCGAGTGCCAGTCGTTCTCGATGCCGACCGCGATGACCGGGCGCTCGGCGCTGCCTCCATTGCGCGTGGCCTGCAGGTCGATCCACTCGCGCCCGAGCCTGCGCCACCACTTGGTCACGCGCTGCATGAACGCGGGCGCAGCGTCGCGGATGCCGTCGCCCGCGAGCTCGGGAACCCATGCGGGGAGACCCGCACGGGCGAAGGAGCCGCCCACGCACGGCCCGATCCGCAGCACCACCTTCAGGTCGGCTGCGCCCGCCTCGACGATGAAGCGCCGCAGGTCCAGCGCGCCCTCGAAGTCGAATCGGTCGGGCGTCGGTTCGTGCAGGGACCACGGCACGCGCACCGCGACGGCGTTGCACCCCGCGCGACGCAGCGCGCGCAGCATCGGCGTCCACCCAGCGGGTGTGAGAACGGCCGGCTCGAGCGAGGCGCCCACGAGCGCCAGGCGTCGGATGCCCGACTTGGCGCCATCGAGGAAGAAGCTCTTGGAGTCGTACGAGACTGAGGGCATGACGCGGTAGGCAGACGGGGTTCAGGTCGAGTTCGGGGCAGGATTGGCGAAAAGGGGGTGAGGGCGGGGGTGAGGCCGGTGCTGGTGCTGGGGGGCTGGTACGCGAGAGTCCCACCGCCGCTGCACATCCCGCGTGGGGGCGGCCGTTCGACGGCAGAGCCTGTCAAGACGCACGGCGCACCCCACGAGGTCGAGATTGAACGCCGCGTCAGGGTGCGCGGAGCGCAGACTCTCCCACAATCTCCCTGCATGGGCAAAATGGAGGGCATCCTGAACGAACCTGCCGACGAAGCCCGCAGCCCACGCGCTCGGCGCGGTACAACCTTCCCCTCCGCTCGCTCTCCTCCTCCCCGTCCCCCGTGGATGTCGAGGAACCTCTATCGTCCCCCGCTGGCGAATCCTGGCTTCCCTCCGCCTGTCCTTGCTTTCCTACCCCGTTCCGCGGGTTCCGAAGGGCTCGGAAGGGCCAAGAATGCGCCTTTCTGACTCGATCATGCCACTCCCACGCCTCGAAACAGCCCAAGACAGCGTCCGAGATGGCACCCTCCGTGGTCCCCTCCATCGCCCGCTCCCCCGTGCGCTCCCAAGCTTCGCGCTCGCCACGGCTGTCGTCCTCGCTGCGGGCTGCGAGAGCGGCATGCGCGCAATCGACCGCTCGACCACAGCCAAGCTGCGCGCGAGCGCCGAGCAGGTCGGCGGAGATGCGATCTACCCGGATATTGATGAGAACCGCTACGAAAGCGGGTCTTACTTCCCCGATTTCCCTCAGGACGCAGACCGTCCCGCAACTGAGAACCCGATCGCTGCCGACCTGAAGTTCGAGGCCGCTCCAAAGCCTGCCGAGGACGCGGCGGCGATCGCGGAGCGGTTCCAACGGCTTTCGGAAGAGGACCCGAACGCGAAGCTGTTCGGCTTCGACGATGCGGTTGCGTATGCGATGACCCACTCGGACGAGTACCTCTCGGCCGAGGAGAACTACCTGCTGGCTGCGATCCGGCTGCTCCTCGAGGAGCACCGCTGGGCGCCGCTGCCCTCGAACACGACCTCGCTCGGCTTCTCGACGGATGGTGGCGGAAGTCGTTTCAACAACGCCTTGGGCATCGTCAACGACCTCGGCATCTCCCAGCGCCTGCCCTTCGGCGGCGAGGTCAGCGCGGCCTTCGTGGTGCGCGCGACCGAGCAGCTCGACGACTATCTGCTGACCCAGGACACGCAGTCTGCGGAGATCGCCCTGAGCGCCGCGATTCCGCTCCTCCGCGGCTTCGGCGATGTGGCGCGCGAAGACCTGATCCAGGCGCGCCGCAACCTGATCTACTCGGCGCGGGCCTTCGAGCAGTTTCGCCGCGACTTCTACCAGGACCTCGCGAACGACTACCTCACCCTGGTGCAGCAGCTGCAGGGAATCGCCAACGGCGAGCGGCAGGTCCAGCGCAGCACACAGGTCGAGGCGCGCACGCGCGCCCTCGTCGAGAGCGGCCGCACCGAGCCGTTCCAGGCCGACCTCGCCACGCAGAACACGCTCTTCGCGCTCGACCGCCTCGTCTCGCAGCGAGAGTCGTACCGCCTCAGCGTCGACCGCTTCAAGGCGCGCATCGGCATGCCCGTCGAGGAGCCGCTGAAGATCGACCCCGTGCAGTTCCAGCTGCCCGTGCCGAAGGTGCAGCCGGACGAGGCGCTCGGCCTCGCCTTCCGCTATCGCCTCGACCTCCAGACGGAGCGCGACATCGTCGACGACTTCGCGCGCAAGGTCGATGTGGCGCGCAACGGCCTCCTCGGCGACCTCGATCTGATCCTCGCCAACAGCCTTCCCACGAATCCGCTCGAGCCGCAGTCGGGCCTCGAGTTCGCGCCCAGGTACGACGAGTTCAGCGCGCGGCTCGTCTACTCGATGCCGCTTGATCGGACGAACGAGGAGCTGCGGCTCCGTCAGGCGCAGGTGCTGCTCGAGCAGGCGCGGCGCGGTTATCTCCGGTCGCGCGACAACTCCGCGGTGTCTGTGCGCCAGGCCGCACGCGGCATCGAGCGATCGCTCTTCAGCCTGTCGGTGCAGCAGAAGAATGTCCGGGCCGCGATGAACCGCCAGGCCGCGATCGACGCGGCGCCCGACCGCGCGACGGCGCGCGACCGCACGGAAGCGCTCGACCAGCTGCGACGCGCGCAGGACTCGCTCGACGCGGCGCGCAAGGACCTGCAGCTCGCGATCATCCGCTACCTCAACACGACGGGCCAGCTGCGCATCGCGGCCGACGGCACGCTCGTTCCGCTGCCCGGCATGACCTTCGGCGAGGTCACCGGCGACGCGCTCATCGACCGAAACCCCTGAGAACAGCCATGCATCACCTCACGCGACAAACCCGACTCGTCCGCGCGCTCGTCGTTCTTCCCGCGGCCTGCGCTGCGATCGCGCTCTCCGCGGGTTGCGGCGGTGAGCCCGCGCAAGCCACGCCCGTCGCGCTGCGCGACATCCACGCGGTCGACAAGGGCTCGTTCGACATGCTGCTTCCCGTGAGCGGCGAACTTGCTGCGCAGCAGCAGGTCGAGGTGCGCAACAAGCTCGAGACGCGCGCGATCGTCACGGAGATCGTTCCCGAGGGAACGCAGGTCTCTCGCGGCGATGTGCTCGTCAGGCTCGCGCAGGAGGAGATCATCGACCGCATCAAGGATGCAGGCGACAAGGTGAACACCGCGCAGAGTTCCGCGGTCGCGGCGCAGCAGTCGCTTGCGATCAAGGAAGGCGAGCGCAGCAGCGAGCTGGCGAAGGCCGATGTCGCCGTGCGCATCGCGGAGCTCGCGCTCCAGGGCTGGCTCGAGGGCGAGGTCGTCAACAAGCGCCAGCAGCTCGAGCTTGCGAAGGAGACCGCGGGGATCAACCTCGCGCGGCTCAAGGACCGCTTCGTCGAGAGCGACAAGCTCGTCAAGCAGGGCTTCATCGCCAAGGACGAGTTCGAGCGCGACCGCATCGCCATGATCGAGGCGGAGGCGAAGGTCAAGCAGGCTGCGCTCGACCTCGAGGTCTACGAGAAGTACACCTACTTCCAGGACGAGGCGAAGAAGCGCTCCGACCTCGACCAGGCGCGGGCGGAACGATCGCGCGTCGAGGAGAAGTTCGACGCGGAGCTCGTGAAGTCGCGCGCGGATGTCGAGAGCGCGAACTTCCAGCTGCAGAGCGCCAAGGACCGCCTCGTCAACCTCGAGACGCAGCTTGCGAACACCACGCTCGTCGCGCCGATCGACGGCCTCGTGGTCTATGCCACCAGCATCGACAGCTCGAACGGCGGACGCGGCGGCGGCGACGCGCAGCCGCCTCAGGTCGGCACGGAGCTTCGTCCGAACGAACTCGTGATGATCCTTCCCGATGTGTCGCGCATGATCGCGAACCTCAAGGTGAGCGAGGCGCTTTCGGGCCGCATCAAGCAGGGCCAGCGCGTGACGGTCTTCAGCGACGCGATGCCGAACACGGCGATCGCGGGCGAGGTGACGGGCGTGAGCGTGCTTGCCGCCACGGGTGGCTGGCGCGATCCGAACAGGCGCGAGTACACCGTGAAGGTCGCGCTCGACACCAAGGCGGAGCTCGGCCTCAAGCCCGCGATGCGCTGCAAGGCGGAGATCCTGCTCGGGCGAGTCGAGGACACCGTGAACATCCCCGTGCAGGCCGTGTTCCGCCAAGGGCCCGTCGCCTATGTCTATGTCGAGGCGACGGGAGGCTTCGCGCAGCGGCAGGTGTCGCTTGGCCAGTCGAGCGAGACGCTGATCGAGGTCGTGAGCGGCGTCGCGCCAGGCGAGCGCGTCCTTCTCCGCGAGCCGAAGCCCTTCGAGGTCGCGTCGAAGCTCGATCCATCCGTGTTCGAGCTCGCGGCCGCCGCGCCGCCGAGCTTCGGCGGAGCAGGCGCAGAAGGTGCACCCTCCGGTGAAGCGCGGCCGCGTCGCGGTCGACCCGATGGAGCCGGCGCGGGCGCAGGCGGACCTCCCGCAGGCCGCGGTCGGCCGGCTGGTGCAGGCGAAACGGCGCCCGCTGGCGCGCCGACCGCGTCGAACGCGGCTCCTGCAGCACGCCCAAGTGTGGAAGCTCCCGCTGCGTCGACGCCTGCCCCGACCGTGTCAGCCCCGAACGTGTCAGCCCCGAACGTGTCGGCCCAGAACTAGGCGAGCCTCGCGCAGCAGCGCGGGAAGCGGCGCGAGCGAGTCGAGGATGACCTCGGGCGCGGGCTCGAGCTCCTCGACGGGGCGCCCGTGGTTGTACCCGCCGCGCACGACGAGGCTCGGCATCCCCGCTGCGCGCGCCGCGCCGACATCGTTGGCGCTGTCTCCGACCATCCATGCGTGCGTTGCGCGGAGCTGGCGCAGCGCCTCGAGAAGCGGCGCTGGATCGGGCTTGCGGGCGGGAAGCGAGTCGCCGCCGATCACGCACGCGACGAACGGCCGCCAGCCGAGCGCTTCGACGATCCGATTCGTGGGCGCAAGCGGCTTATTCGTGACGATCGCCACGCCGAGGCCGAGCTCGTGCGCCGCGCGGAGCGCCTCGCGCGCACCCTCGAGCGGCTTTGTGTGGTCGACGCAGATCTCCTCGTAGATCGCGCGAAAGCGCGGCATCGCAGCGTCGGCCGCAGCGTGGCAGGCGGGCGCGTCGTCGCGGCCCGCGAAGCCCTCGATGCGCCCCGCCATGGCGCGCTCGACGAGCATGCGTGCGCCGTTCCCGACCCACATCGCGACCTCCGCACGCATCGGGCGGCGAA
This sequence comes from Phycisphaerales bacterium, assembly GCA_044348205.1. Lineage (GTDB taxonomy): Bacteria > Planctomycetota > Phycisphaerae > Phycisphaerales > SM1A02 > QWPT01. Next base: position 8,187 of record JBIKTI010000023.1, read on the forward strand.
GACCGAGTTCCCCAAGCAGGAGCACGAGCGCCGCGTGGATGTCCTCGACGGAGTCGATCAGCGTGCCGTCGAGGTCGAAGAGGACCGCGTCGGGCGCAGGGAAGGCGCGGAGCCGCGCGAACATCGGCGCCAGCGCTGGATCGGGCGATGCGTCGGAGGTCTTCGTCACGGTGTGCGGGCCACGCGGAGAGGGCGCGGCCGTCAGTTCGAAAGCTCGAGCGCCAGCTGGGCGCGCGGGAACCAGCGACCCGGGCTCGCGACGGGCGCAAGATCCGAGTGCAGGAACACGGCGCTGTCGGGGATGCCGCAGGCGGCCTGCAGGTCCTCGACCACGCGCGCGAGGGTCTTCAGCTGCGCGTCGGTGAACTCGCGGCGTTCGCCGTTGCCGACGAGGCAGATACCGATCGAGTGCTGGTTGAACCACGCGGCGTCGGGCGTGGAGCCAGCCGCACGATCCGCCACATGGGCGCCCGGCTCCTGCGTGGTCCAACGCGGGCCCGTGAGGAGCACGCCGTCGGGCTCGCCGTTGCCGTTGCCGATCACGAAGTGGTAGCCGAGCGAAGGCAGACCCCACGCTGCGTGCTGCCGCGCGATGTCGCCGACGGTGCCCGCGGCGGTGCCGCTGTGGTGGATGACGATCGCCTGCCAGCGCCCGTCCTCGATCGGCGCCTGCGCCGATGTCATGTTGCGCGAGGCGATGCTGACGGCGGGCATGCCCTGCCAGCCGTCACCGAGCATGAGCGCGCCGCCCGCGAAGGTCATGGCGCCGACGAAGACTCCCCACACGATCCCCGTGCGCTTCGGGTGAACCTTGCGCGTGCGCGACTGGCTCTTCGAGGCGGAACGAGGGGACGGCTTGGACTGCGGCTTCCGGGCCAAGGTGTTTCCTCTTGGACGATTCCATTCGTGTCGGACGATTCCATCTTGGAACTCGTGCGCTGTGAACGCTATCGGAAATCGGCCACGCGGCGGGAGTGGCTGCAGGATTTCCACAACGCTTGGCGCGAGAGGCTTCGCGACACCGATACCGTCTACTTATCCTTCGTTACCAACAATTGCGGCGTCCGTGAAATGGCTCAATCCTGAGCCCCGAGGCGTGCCCTGAGCGCCGGTTGCGGCGTTCCGAACACATCGGGTTCCTCGAGGGGCACATAGCGCTGGCGCATGCGGTCGTAGGTCTCGAACTGGCTGCGCGGAAGGTCCGAGGGGAACAGTGCGCGCTGGCACCCGCCGAGAACCACGATGGCGAGGAGCCCCGCCGAAATCACCGCGAACAGCGGTCGACTCGAAGCGGAGGCTCGATGGGATGCGGTGCGGCAATCGTTCTGCATGAGGCGACCCTACTGCGTGTCCGATGTCGATGTCGAGGCCGATGTCGCCGCCGCCGCCGCGCGCGACGGCGCCGCCACGACGGGGACCGTTCCCACGATCGGGTAGGCGCGACCCGTGAGGCCGTCTGTGAACTCGCCCGCCACGGAGAGCGCGCGCGGCGGCGCATCGCCCTTCCACGGGACGGTGCACTCGACCGTGTAGTGCGTGCCGAGGAAGCCGCTTCGATAGGCGTCGCGCAGGGCCTTTGGGCCGACGGCAACGGTCGTGGTCTCGACCGTCTCGGCGCCTGCGACGAGCGCGGCGACCGTGAGGCGCAGCGTGCCCGTGATCTGGATGAAGCGCGAGAGGCCGTCCGTGGGCGAGACGATGAGCGCGACCGAGAGCGTGCCGCCCTTCTGCGCTGTGGACTCGGATGCCACGAGCCTCGCGGTCGACTTCGAGGAAAGCGCCACAGAGGCAAGCGCGGGGAGCGCTGCAGCGACCTCGGGGTCGATCTCGCCCTGACCCTTGCCCTGACCCTCGCGCGCCATCGACGCGAGGCGCGACTCGAGTTCCTTGGCACGCGATTCCGCGCGGTTGCGGGCATCGTTCGCCGCCACGAGATCCTCGCGGAGGCGATCCGACTCGTTCGGGACAAGCGCGCGGCCGCTGCAGCCAGCACAGAGGAGCGCCGCAGCCATCGCGAACGCGGGGGCGGGGGTTCTGTTCATGATGCTGGAGGCGCTGCGTCGCACGACGGGCGGAGTGTACCGAGTCGCACGCGCTATTCGTCGCTGGGCGAATCCGCATCGTCGGGGGCGTCGCTTCCAGGGTCGAGCGCGCCGCTCTCGCCGAACGCGATCTGGAAGGCCAGCAGCTCGAGCGACACCGTGAAGTCGACGCTCACGATCGCGATCCCCTCCCGCACCTCGATGCGGCGCGGTGCGAAGTTCAGGATGCCCTGGACGCCCGCAGCGACGAGCGCGTCGGCGACCTGTTGCGCCGTCTCGCGCGGGACGGCGATGATTCCGAGGTTGATTCCCTCCTCTGCGATCACGCTGGCGAGCTCCGACATGCGGCGCACGCGCAGGCCGCTTCCGACCTCCCGCCCCGCGAGCGATGGATCGGCGTCGAAGACCGCCGCGATCTGGAAGCCCTCGCGGCGGAAGCGGTCGTAGCTGACGAGCGCGCGGCCGATGTTGCCCGCGCCCACCACGCAGGCGCGCCACGGGCGGTCGCGGCCCATGATGCGGCGCAGCGACGCGACGAGGTCCGACACGGCGTAGCCGCGGCCCGGGTGCCCGAACTGGCCGAAGAGCGCGAGGTCCTTGCGGACCTGCGCATCGGTCAAGCCCAGCGAGCGGCCAAGCGCCTTCGAGCTGACCGTCTCCTCGCCCGCCTCCTGGCGGCTCGTGAGCTCGCGCAGGTAGAGGCTGAGCCGCCGAACGGCGGGCTTCGGGATGTTGCGGCGGCTCGGCACGGCGCCATGGTACGGCGCGGCTCCATACGCCGAGCCTGCGCGCGCTGCGATACCCTCCGCTCCATGCACATCGCGGACATCCTCGCGCGCGACACGCCATCGCTCAGCTTCGAGTTCTTCCCCCCGAAGTCGGACGCTGGCTGGGAGTCGCTCTACAGGGGAATCGCCGAGTTCGCGGCGCTCGAGCCGAGCTTCGTCTCCGTGACCTATGGCGCGGGCGGCTCGACCCGCGACAACACCCACGCGCTTGTAGTGCGCCTGCGGCGAGAGACCCCGCTCGAGCCCGTTCCGCACCTGACCTGCTTCGGCCACACCAAGGACGAGATCCGCGCGATCCTCGAGCTCTATGCAGCGAACGGCGTCGGCACGGTGCTCGCGCTTCGCGGCGACCCGCCTGCGGGGGCGCGCATCCTCGCCCTCGGCGACTTCCGCCACGCGGCGGACCTCGTGCGCTTCATCAAGAAGGAGGGCGAGCGCCTCGGCGTGAACGGCGGGCGCGGCTTCGGGATCGGCGTCGCTGGCTTCCCCGAGGGCCACTCCGAGACCCCGAACACGCTGGAGCAGCTCGAGCACCTGAAGGCAAAGGTCGACGCGGGCGCCGACTACATCGTGACGCAGCTCTTCTTCGACAACCACGCGTTCCACGACTGGCGCGCACGCTGCGAGCTTGCCGGCATCAAGGCGCCGATCGTCGCGGGAATCATGCCGATCACGAGCGGAAGCGGCCTGAAGCGCATGGCCGATCTCGCTGCAGGCACGCGCTTTCCTGCGCCGCTCCTCAAGGCGATCGCGCGCTGCAAGGGCAACGCAGAGGCGATCGAGCACGCGGGCATCCACTGGGCGACGGAGCAGTGCCGCGACCTCCTCGACAAGGATGTCGCTGGAATCCACTTCTACACGCTGAACAAGAGCGACGCCACGAAGCGCATCTACAGGACGCTCGGCGTGCGCGCAGGCGGCGGGAAGCCGTAAGTCGCCTCAAGCCTTGATGTCGAGATGGATGTGGTCTTCGCCGTCCGGGCGGGGGCCGTCGTCGACCTTGGGCCGACGCTCGTCGCTTCGCGGGCGACGGTGCTTCCACTCCTCGACTGCATCGGGCTTCGGGTCGATCGCATCGGACTCGATCGGGTCGGTGATGCGCACCTCGTCCTTGATGACGAACTGCGGTCGATCGACCTCGGGCGGCTTGGCGCGGTCACGCGCGCGCGGCCCAGAGCTCTCGCGCGCGATGAACGACGACTGGAGCGCCCCCGGGGTCTGCGGAATCGGCGATGGACCGAAACTCGTCATGCCCTAATCATCGGATTGCCAAAGGAACTTGCGCCCGAATTTGCCCGAAAAAGACGCGGAGACCTTGGGATACGCCCGTCAAAGCCCCCGAAAGGCCTCGCACGCGGCACGGTCAGCCCGCGTCAGCCTTCGGACGATGTACGCGCGGCGAGCGGCTCGACCCGCAGGATCGCAGCCGACCCCCCCAGCACCGCGAGACCCGCGGGCGGCACATCGGCGACGATGAGCCCGCGCGAGGCGTCCTCGGCCACCACGCGGCCACCCGCGGCGCGGATCGCCTCGAGCGCAGCGGCCGAGGGCGCGCCGCGTTCTGTCGCAACCTTCATGGCGACGGAGAGCATGCCGCTCGACAGCGGGAGATCGAGTTCCGCCGCAAGGGAGGCGACGCGCGCCTCCTCGCCGAAGAGGACGGCGAGCGCAAGGATCACGAGCCTGCGCTCGAGCACGCGCACGAGCGCGTCGCGGGAGGCCGCATCTGCGAGCGGCTGAGGCCACGACGCGCCCGCGAAGGCTGCGCTGCGATCCTCTGCCCCACCCTCACCCCCCGCGTCGACCGGGGCGTCGACGGCTTCGAGTGCAAGCGCCGCTTCGGCGAGGGGAGCAGACGCGTCGCCCGACGCTGGCGCGCGATTCGCAAAGCCACCCGCACCAGGCCGCGCGATCGGCGCGCTGCCCCCCGCGCGACGGCCACTGACACCACCAAGCTCGCCCGACTCCGACTGCCGGGGGGCCTGCGCGGCCTGACGGCGCGAGAGCCCACCCGTGATGGCCGGTGCGGCCGAGGAGGTGGCACCTGAGGCGGCACGATCGCGGCGGGGCGACTCGTCCTTCCGCAGGATCTCGCGGCCCGTCGCGTTGCCAGCACTTCCGCCGCCGTTTCCACCACCACCGAGGCGCACGGCGCTTCCTGGTGGTGCGGGCAGCGAAGGAGACGCGGAGGCAGCCGGGGAAGAGGCCGGGGAAGACGGTGACGGTGACGGCGCAGGCGCCGCGGAAACGACGGGCGCCCCCGCCGTCGGTTCCCGCGGCTCATCGGGCGTGCCAGCGCGCGCCGCGACCACTATTCCGAACGACTCGACGGCGCTCTCCTCCGCGCGGACGCCGCGCAACTCTGCGCGCATCGCAGCGGGAACCTCTGCGCCACGGCCGAAGAAGCCATCCCAGTTGGTCCCCGAGGGAAGCTCGACGGGCACTGCCACGAGCAGGGGCTTTCCGCCGACGACCACGCGGCTCTTCTCGACCGCCACGAAGCTCGTGAATGGCGTCGTGATGCGGAACGCCTCGCCGAGCCGGATGACCGAGCGGCGCGTCACGGGATCGATCGTGTCGGATTCGACAGCGGCAAGGCGCGGGAGAAGCAGTTCATCGACCTTCGCGCGCGCCCAGAGCGAGGGCACCACATCGTGCCGCGGCTCGCGCGCGGGAAGCTCGACCGACACCGTGCGCTCCCACGGTCCTGCGCCTGTGCGGCCACGCAGCGTGATCGCCCCGCGCGCCGCGCCGTCGAAGCGGCCGATCAGGACGAGCGGCTCGAGGTCATAGAGGTCGGGCAGCCACTCGCCCGCAGGAAGGAGCTCGCGGATTCCGAGCGCAGGGTCGACCGCGATCTCGAGATCGGTGAGGACGGGCGCGTCGATGCGTCGCACGAGGCGCTCGACGGCGGCGTCTGCGTCCTCCGCGAGCGTCACGACCTCGCACACGCCGCGGCCCGCGCGCGCCATCTCGTCGAGCAGGAAGCGGTTCACCGAGTTGCCGATCCCGAGGCT
>JBIKTI010000240.1:0-4845 GCA_044348205.1 Phycisphaerales bacterium
CGGACCGCCGCGCCCGCCACGCGGGCCACCGCGTCCACCGCGGCGATTCTCCTCGCCAACGGTGTTCTTCGGAGCGGCCATCTTCTCGCCGCTCTTTGCAGAGGGCATGAATGCGGCACCGCGCTTGATCGCCTCTTCGACGGCCGTCTCGGGGAGCGTGACGCCGCGAAGCGCCTCGACCTGCCCGCGGCTGCGGAGCGTCTCGAGAGCACCGATCGTGGCCTTCACCACGTTCTTCGGATTGCTCGAGCCGTACACCTTGGTCAGGCAGTCCTGAACGCCGATCATCTCGAGCACGGCACGCACAGGGGCGCCCGCGATGACGCCCGTGCCGGGCGCGGCCGGCATGAGCTTCACCGTGGTCGCGCCGAACCGACCGATCACGAGGTGGGGAATCGTCTTGCCCTGCAGCTGGAACGAGCTCATCTTGCGACGGCCTTCCTTCTGCGCCTTCTCGATGCTCTGTGGCACCTGCTTCGACTTCGCGTAGCCGACGCCTGCGCGGCCGCGGCGGTCGCCGACGACGACCATCGCGGAGAAGCTGAAGCGGCGTCCGCCGGCAACGGTCGAGGAGGTGCGGTAGACGCCGACGGTCGTCGACTCGATGGAGGAGGTTTCGTCGATGAGCTCTGCCATAGGTGGAACCAGTCTTGATGCCCTCGCCGCGCTGCGGGAGGGAGGTGTGTCAATCGTTCAGTGCGTTCAGAACTGCAGGCCCGCCTCGCGGGCGCCATCGGCAAGCGCCTTGACGCGGCCGTGGTAGAGGTAGCCGTTGCGGTCGAAGACGACCTTTGAGACGCCCTTCTCCTTCGCGCGGACAGCCACGAGGCGGCCGACGGCGGTCGCCTCCGCGATCTTCGCGCCCTTGTCGGAGAACCCCTTGTCGCGGGTGGACGCCGACGCGAGGGTCTTGCCCGACAGATCGTCGATGACCTGCGCGTAGACATGGTTCGCAGAGCGGAAGATGGACAGGCGCGGACGATCGGGGAGCCCGAGGACGGTCTTGCGGACGCCCTGCTTGCGGCGGGATCGGCGGACGCGCTTGATGGTCATGCGGTTCATGGTGTGCTTCTCTTGTCTCGTTCGTGTCTCGTGTGGCGACGCGGATCAACCGTGGATCAGCTGCCCGTGGCCTTGCCCTGCTTGCGGATGATGGTCTCGCCCGAGTACTTGATGCCCTTGCCGTTGTAAGGCTCGGGCTTGCGCTTCGAGCGGATGGCTGCCGCAAACTCGCCGACCCGCTGGCGATCGGCGCCGCTGATCGTCACGAAGATTCCGCCCTCGGTCGCGACCTCGACCTTGACACCCTGGGGGATCGGCAGCGAGATCGTGTTGGCGAAGCCGAGCTTCAGGTCCACGTTCTTGCCAACCACCTTGACCGAGTAGCCGACGCCGACGACCTCGAGCTTCTCCGAGTAGCCATCGGTGACGCCCTTGATGCAATTGTTGATGTTGGCGCGAGTGGTGCCCCAGAAGGCCTTGCGGTTGCCTTCCTCGAGCTTCGCCATGTCCGTGCTGCACACGATCTGGCGGTCCTTCTCGTTCCACGCCACAGTGATCTCTGGGCGATAGGCGACCTTGAGGGTCTCGCCCTTCGGGCCCGTGATGGCGACCTCGCGGGTCGTCGAATTGACGGCGACCTTGCAGTTGCCGGGGACGATGATGGGCTTCTTACCGATGCGCGACATGGCTTGCTCCTGTCGGTCCTTGCACTGGATCGTGCATGATCTGGTTCACTGGCTTCGGCTCGTCCGTCTCAGCAGACGGTCGCGACGACCTCGCCGCCGACGCGCATCTCGCGCGCCTTGCGGTCGGACATGACTCCGCTGCTCGTCGAGACGATCGAGATGCCCAGGCCCTGAAGCGGGCGTGGCAGCTCGCCGACCGCCGCGTACGCGCGGCACCCCGTCTTCGAGACACGGCGAATCTCGTTGATGATGTTCTCGCCGCGGGCGCCGTACTTCAGGCTGATGCGGATGATTCCCTGGCGGCCGTCGGCCACGCACTCGAAGTCGGAGATGTAGCCCTCGTCCTTGAGGACGCTGGCGACGCCGCGGTTCAGCTTGTTGCTGAGTACGACGACGGACTTCTCGCGATTCCGCACGGCGTTGCGGATGCGGGTGAGCATGTCGGCGGTGAGATCTTGAACTGACATTCTTAGGCTCCTGCACCTGCGGTCTCCGCAGGTCGGTCGTTCGGATGCTGGTGTTTCAGTGCTGGTGTTTCGGTCCTGCTGCGTCAGTACTGGTGCATCAGCACTGGATTGAGTACTCGATCACCAGCTGGCCTTGCGCATGCCCGGGATCATCCCCTGCAGCGCCAGCTCGCGGAGCTGGTGGCGGCAGATGCGGAACTTGCGGTACACGCCGCGCTTGCGGCCGGTGATCTCGCAGCGCACCTCCGCTCGGGTGCTGAACTTGGGCTTGCGCTGCATCTTGTTGAAGGTTCGCTTGCTGGCCATGGTGGGGTTCCGGGTCTTCGGTCAGGCCGCGTTCGCGGCCGCGTGTTCACTTCCGCGTGCTCACTTCCTCGAGCGCTCCTCGGGCTTCACGAACGGCATGCCGAGCTCCGAAAGCACGAAGCGGCTCTTCTTCGGGTCCGAGTTCTCGAACACGAAGGTGATGTGCATGCCGTGCGTGATCGTGGCGTTGGCCATGTTGATCTCCGGGAACACGGCCTGCTCGGTGAGGCCGAAGGAGTACGAGCCGCCCTTGTCGAACGACTTGTCCTTCACGCCGCGGAAGTCCTTGATGCGGGGGATCGCGAGGTTGATGAGGCGGTCCATGAAGTGCCACATGCGGTCGCGGCGCAGCGTCACCATGAAGGCCGACGGCATGCCCTCGCGGACGCGGAACTGCGCGACGGCCTTCTTCGCCTTGATCATGATGGGCCTCTGGCCCGTGATCGTGGAGAAGTTGCTGTAGAACTGGTCGCGCACCTCGGGCTTCAGCTTGGCGTTGTCGAGGTACTTGCCGATGCCGGCGTTGACCACGATCTTCGTCAGCCTGGGAAGCTCGTGCGGGTTCTTAAGTCCGAACTCCGACATGACCCGAGGCCCGACGGCGTCGATGTAGGCCTGCTGGAGGCGGGGGTAGTTGCGCTTCACATGTGCCATGGTTCTTCAGTCCTCTCGCTGTGTCGGGCGCTTCCTCGCGTCCGACCTCGGCTTGCCGCGTTGCGCGCGGCCGTGGTTCCTGTTCTCGCTCGTGTTACTTGCCCGACTTCTTGCCACGCGGCCCGTGCAGGACATGGAGTTCCTTGCCGCCGCGGGAGGCCACGCGGACCTTGGAGCCGTCGGGCTTGGTGACGAAGCGAACCCGCGTCGGCTTGCCGTCGACGACTGGGCTCACATTCGACACATGGATCGTGCCTTCTTCCTTGACGATCGTGCCCTGCGGACGCTGCTGCGTGGGCTTCACATGGCGTGTGCGCATGTTTGCGCCCTTCACAACCACGCGCTCGCCCTCGTCGACGACGCGCAGGATCTCTCCCACGACGCCACGAGAGGCTCCGCTCGTCACAATCACGACATCACCCTTGCGAACATGGCGTGGCATGGTCAGATCACCTCCGTCGCGAGCGACACGATCTTCATGTAGTTCTTCTCACGCAGCTCGCGGGCGACGGCGCCGAAGATGCGGGTGCCCTTCGGGTTGCCATCCTTGTCGACGAGCACGCACGCGTTCGAATCGAAGCGCACGTACGAGCCGTCCTCGCGGCGCGTCGGGAACTTGCAGCGAACGATGATGGCCTGCACCTTGTCGCCGGCCTTGACATCGCCGTTCGGCAGCGCCTTCTTGACGGTGCAGACGACGCGGTCGCCGATGCCCATCGTGAGGCGGCTGAAACGGCCCGTCGCGGTCGAGGACCCGAGGACGCCGATCACCATGGCTTCCTTGGCGCCGCTGTTGTCGCAGACCTCGAGTCGTGATTCCTTCTGGATCATTGCTTCACTCCATCGCCGGAGATTGCCGGCGTCATGATTGCTTCTTGACGCGTCCTCACGCCCCGATCGGAGCGACGACGCCCTCCGCGGCGCGCTCGACGATGCGAACGAGCACCCAGGACTTGGTCTTCGAGATCGGGCGGCACTCGGCCACCTCGACGCGGTCGCCGAGACGCGACTCGTTCATCTCGTCGTGGACCTGCAGCACCGTCCGCTTGCGGAGGTACTTGCCGTACTTCGGGTGCTTGCCCGAATAGGCGATGACGACCTTGCGGGTCTTGCTGCGCTTGTCGCTCTCGACGACGCCGATCTGGCGGGGAGAGGCCTCGGGAATGACGAGTTCGGTCTTCGGCATGGCTTCGCTCGGATGGTTGGCTCGTGACGGGCTCAGTTTGTGCTCGCCCGACGGGCGTTGGACTCGGTGAGGACGCGGGCAAGGTCCTTGCGGGCCTTGCCGATGCGTGAGTTGTCCTTCACCTTCTCCGTGGTCGACTGGCAGCGGAGATCGAAGAGCTCGCGGCGGAGGCGCGTGGCCTCGGACTTGAGGTCTTCCTTGGAGAGCTTGCGGACTTCAGCGGACTTCATGGTGTTTCTCTGCTTTCGTGTTCCGTCTTCGGGTTCGCTCGACCCGCGTCAGACTGCGATGCGGCGCCCGACGAAGCGGCACTTCACGGGCATCTTGTGGGCGATGCGGGCCATCGCCTGCTTGGCGAGGTCCTCGGGAACGCCCGCGACCTCGAAGAGGATCGTGCCGGGCTTGATGCGTGCCGCCCAGTAGTCGACATCGGCCTTGCCCGTTCCCATTCGGGTCTCGAGCGGCTTCTTCGAGATGGGCTTGTCGGGGAAGACCCGGATGAAGATCTTGCCCTGACGGCGGAGGAAGTGCTGCGCCGCGATGC
>JBIKTI010000241.1:0-4840 GCA_044348205.1 Phycisphaerales bacterium
GGGGTACTTGGCCTCGATCTGCTCCCAGGGCGAGGTTTCCTTCTGCTTCAGGCCGAGGGCGATCTTCTCGCGCTCGCGGTCGATGTTGAGGATCTTGACCTCGATCTCGTCGCCGATGCGGACGATCTCGCTCGGGTGGTTCACGCGGCCCCACGACATGTCTGTGATGTGGAGGAGGCCGTCGATGCCGCCGAGGTCGACGAACGCGCCGAAGTCGGCCACATTCGTGATGACGCCGCGGACGAGGTCGCCCTCGCGGACATTCTCGAGCAGGCGCTTCTTGGCGGCGTCGCGCTCATCCTCGATGAGCTTGCGGCGCGAGATGACGATGTTGCGGCGCTCCTCGTCGATCTTGAGGATCATCGCGCGCATCGGCTTCCCGACGAACTCGCCGATGTCGCCGGGGCGGCGGACATCGACCTGCGACGCGGGGAGGAAGACGGGCACGCCGATGTCGACGAGCAGGCCGCCCTTGATCTTGCGCACGCACTTGCCTTCGATGACATCGCCTTCCTTGCGGGTGAGGAGGATGTTCTCCCAGCCGCGGATGCGGTCGGCCTTGCGCTTCGAGAGGCGCACGCCGCCCGTCTCGTCCTCGAGGCTCTCGAGGAGGACTTCGACAAGGTCGCCGACGGCGACATCGGTGTCCTCGAACTCGTTGCGGTCGATCAGGCCTTCGCTCTTCAGTCCGACCTCGACGACGACATGGTCGCCGGAGAAGCCGACGACATGACCCTTGAGGATCGCGCCCGGCGCGTAGCTGCTGACTTCCATCGAGATCAGGCTGTCCATGTCGCCCGTGGCGACGCTCGCCATGCCTGCCTCGCGGAGCATGCGCTCCACTTCGCCATCCGCCAGCTTGAGATCCTCGATCAGGTTGTAGTCGACCATGTGTGCGTGTGCTTCCTTCGCGCGGACTCCAAGCCCGCGCGGTCCGCTGAAGTCCTCCGGGTCGGACGACGGTCCGAACTCGATTCCGGTGGCCCCGAAGCGGCGACGGGGCGGATCGACAACGATACCACGCCACCGCCTTCGAAGCGACTCCTCCCGCGTGCGCAACGCTCCCGTGTCGGCGCGGGGTTATCTGCCAACGGTGGCGGGGGCATCGGCCGATGCACGCCCCGCGATGCGCTTCCGCATCGACATGAACCCGAGCACGCCCGCCATGTTCACCACCGTGCAGACGAGGAGCACGACGCTCGAGAGGCCCTTCGGCGCAAGCCACTGGTAGAGGTACCACGACGCGATCGGCGCGAAGATGCCCCGAATCCCGTTGAGCGTGACATGCACGGCCATGTACTCGCTGTCGCGCGCGGCAGGCGCGAAGTCCTGGTGCCCGAGGTTCCACGCCAGCGTGCCGCCCGCGAAGCCGATGCCCATCAACGCCGCGCCGAGATACATGAGCCACTCGCTCGCGAAGAGCGCCGAGAGCGTGACCGCCGCACTCGCCGCCACGAAGCTCCACCCGTGGATCGAGCGGAAGTGGACGATGTGCATGCGGTCCATCAGCCGCGCCCAGAGCGGGATCGCGATCGGCATCACGAGCAGCGGAAGCGTGGTCGACGCGAGGATTCCCGCGGAATAGCTCATGCGCAGTTCGTCCGCGATCACATAGGTCATCGGCGCCATCAGCATCAGGTTGCCGAAGCCGAAGACGCTCATCCACAGCATGAATCGCGCATAGAGCGGGTCTTCCCGCAGGAGCGCGACCATCGCGAGCGGGTTGAACCCCGTGTCGCGCTTGCGCCCGTCGATCTCCGCGCGCTGGAGCGCGCGCGCGCGCCGAAGCCTGACCTTGCGGTAGATGCTGTTTCCGAACAGGCCCGCGATCGCGAGCGCTGGAAAGAGGTAGTGGTAGTTGTCGGGGTCGCGGTCCATCGCCCAGCCGACGCCCGCGCCCGCGGCGGCGAGGAAGAGGCTCTGCACCGTGGCGAGCTTCCCTGCGATCGTGGCGCGGTTGGCGGTCGGATAGTTGTTGCGCCACACCGCGGCGCGGATCGTGATGACGCCCGTCCACGCCATGCGCGCGAGCCCGAGCGCGATGCAGACGCCGAGGAGGCCGAGGCCGTCGCGCGGGAAGAGCGCGATCGCCGCGACGAGAAGGCAGGTCGTGACTTGAAGCCACGAGATGAACGCGACCTTCGGGCGCCCGCGCGCGGCCGCCGCCCAGATGAAGCTGGTGAGGTTCGCGATGTTCGGCGCGGCCCCGACCCAGGCGGTGGCCAGGTCAAGCCAGAAGGGGTCCACTCCGGGCTGGTCGGTGAAGGCCTTCTTGACCACGATGGCGATGGTGCCGCCCTCGATCGCCCCAAGCATCAGCGGCAGGAAGGCCCAGCTCACGAGTTCGCGGCCGTAGGTCCGCCGCAGCATCGGGGGAAGCTCCGCGGGGTGGAAGCTCCGCGCGAACGAGCCGACGAGGCGGACGGGCAGTCGGACGGGAAGAAGAAGCGGGGCGAGATCGCGCACGGCGGAACGCAGGGGGAAACGGACAGCGTAGCCGCGCCAAGCGGATCGATCGGAGAGCGCTATTCAGATGGGGTGAAGGCGCCGATCGCTGCGAACGCAGCGCAGGCGATCAGCGGTTGCCGCCGGTCGACATGATCGGGTAGCTGCTGAGCGACCGCGGGCGGTTGGTCAGCCAGACGCGGCCGAGGTCGTTCCACGCGCCGCGGAGGTCCTGGTCCGCGTTCACGGCCCAGTTGACATCGATGTCGACGGGGCGCTCGGCCGTGGCCTGAAGCTCGGGGCTCAGGTTGCTCGTGATCGACTTGAGGTCGGTCCGCTCGGGATCAGCCGCGCAGCCGCCGAGAGCGAGAAGAAGGGCGGCAACGGAAACGGACGCAAGACCTGTGGTACGGCGCATGGGAAATCCTCGAAAGTCGCGGCATGATGCGCGAATCGGGTTCCCTTGTCAATGTCGGTCGAAACACGGGCTACACTCCACTCCGCACGCGCGGAGACCCCCGCGGGCAGACTGTCAGGCACATCGCCTCGAACCTTGCTTGAACCCTAGGGATCGGCGAGTTCCGCGACGAAGACCAGGCCTCCTTTGCGCAAGGCGCCACGACCCGTCGGAGCGCCCCGAGGCATCGAGTGGAAGGTCGGGATCGATGGACGCCGAACCCACCTCGCAATAGGGTTCGAGCGCTCGTCCCTGACAGGCGCGCAGGTTGCCCCGGCTTCAGGCTTGGCGGAACCTGCCGCGCGCACCCCCGCGGGGTGCGTCGCTTCCCGCCGGGGTCCCCGCGCGTGCTTTCTTTCCGCGTTCAGGGCTGGGTCGGTGCGGAGACGGGTGTCCACCTGCGCGAGGGCGACGGCTGCGCGATGCGGTGGATGCGGAGCGGAACCTCGAACGAACCGCTCCAGCGGCGGAAGGTGCGCGTGGGCCGTTCCCCGAGGGGCGGGCGCGCGAGGTCCGCAAGCGAACCGTCGCCCATGATGCGCAGCGTCCAGCGCCCGTCCGACTCGGGGTCGGCGGCGTGGAGTCGTTCCAGCGCGCGGGCGTCCTCCTCGGGTGCGAACCAGCGCGGACGCGAGACGCCCGGGCCGGCCAGCCACCATATCCGGCTCGTGCGCCGCGGCACGCCGTCCTCGCACACCTCGATGCGCAGCCCGATGAGCGTGTCCGCAAAGGCGGGGTCCGCGGTCGCCCGCTCGTTGAAGCGGAGTCCGCCGCACGGCGTTCCGCTCGACCAAAGCACGAAGGCGTCGTCGAAGTCGAAGACGGCCGCGATGGCCGCGCGCAGTTCCGCAGAGTCGGTGGGCTCCGCGTCGGGCTCGCCCGCGCCGCGGCCCGCGACGCGCGTGGCACGGCCATCGACGGTCTCGTAGCGGTTCCAACCTCCGTCGGGCGCGTCCTCCGCGGCGAGCCCGCGCTGGCGGACGCGCAGCTCGAACGAGAACGGGTCCGCAGGGGAGACTCCCGCGGGGAGTTCGACGAGCCACGGCGCGTTCCGCCCCCATGGGTCGAAGGCGGCCTGCGCGGAGGAGCCGTCCGCGAGACGCACTTCGGCCTCGCCCTCGAGGCCGCTCGGCCACCACGCCGCCACATCGAGCGCAAGCGCGTGCACGCCTTGCTCGCCGCCCATCAGCGCCATGAGGTCGATCGCCGGTGGAATCTCGAGGAGGCGGAGGAGCCGCGGGTCGTCGCGCCGCAGGCTCAGCATGAGCGTGTCGCAGAGCGGCCCGTACTTGGCCTGCCATTCGCGCGTCGGCGGCCGTGCGCCCGAGTCGCCCGCGATGACGAGGCCGAGCGCATCGTCGATCTGCCCGTCGTGGAGCGTCGCAGAGCCGATGCGGCGCGCCAGCTCGCGGATCGGCGAGTCGAACTCCGTCGAATCGACCCACGGCGCGGCGGCCATCAGGACCGCGGTCGGCGCGATGCTCCATGCGCCAGAGCCGATGAAGCGCGCCCGCGCCGCAAGGACGAGCGCCACGACGCCGAGGATCGCAAGTGCGGCGCGCACGGGCTTCCGCCGCGTGCGCATGGTGTCGTCCTCGCGGAGGGCGGTGAATCCGCACTCCGCGCAGCGGCGGGACGGGATGGCGGAATCGTGGGTCGAGTCAAGCTCGACCGGGCCGAGCTCGTGCCAGCAGCGGGGGCAGCGCCTGCGCCCTCTCGCCGGGTCTCCTGCGACCGACTTCGCTGCGAACGCGGTCAGGACCACCACGCCCACGAAGAGGCCGATCGAGAGGATCCAGGCGGAGAGGTCGGACACGCGGGCAGATGGTACGGCCGTGCGTTGCGCGCGGATTCATCCACGACTGCGTTCACTCCGCGGTCATCGCACGAACGCCCACTTCAGGAGCTCCCTCGGGGTCGGCGGCTTGCCCTGCATCA
>JBIKTI010000242.1:0-4835 GCA_044348205.1 Phycisphaerales bacterium
GAAATCCGCACGAAGCGGCGCAAGCGTCGTCCGCGGGAAGTGATAGAGCACATGCGTTGCGAACTCGCGCCACAGGAGCTCCGAGTGGAACTTGGCGAGGCTCTCCGACGATGCCTCGCCGCGCTCGGCCCCTGCACCGGCGGCGTGCCAGACGCGGCGAATGCCGACCTCCCCGAACGCGAGATGCGGCGACAGCAGGCTCGTTCCCACGGTCGACGGCTCGTCGCGCCCGACGGGATAGCGATCGAGCGCCGCGCGCGTGAACTCTGCGAGGCGCGCGGCCGCGCCCTCCTCGCCTGGAGTCCAGGTCTCGCGAAGTCCGCCCGCCCAGTCGATCGAAGGCTCAAGGCCGAGAGACTCGATCCGCACGCCCTTCGGCCCACCGTCCACCGAGGGAAGCGCGCGGGGCGCCGCCTTGGGCCGCGCAGGCGCTGGCCGCTGCGCGCAGTTGCGCGAAAACGGGGTGTAGACCTGATAGGGCCGTCCCTCCTTGGTGGCGATGTCCTCGGGGTCGTGGAGGTGGTTCGAGAGGAAGCCCTTCCACGCCACGCCGAGGCGGTCGAGCGCACCTTCCACACGGCGCTCGGCGGCGAGCCCCGCTGGGTCGAAGCGGCGCGACCACACGACTTCACCGACAGAGTGCCGCTGCACGAGATCGACAAGCACCTTCTCGGCGTCGCCCTCCACGACGATGAGTCGGCTCCCCGCGCGATCGAGCGTTCGGGCGAATCGCTGAAGGCTCTGCGCAAGCCACCAGCGCTGCGCGCCGCCGAGCGGCCACTCTCCCTCGTCCGCGTCACCCGCGATGAACACGGGCAGAAGCGCCTCGCCCGAGGCAGCGCGGAGCGCGGCCGGATTGTCGTCGAGGCGAAGGTCGCGGCGAACCCACCAGATGCGTCGCAAGGTCACTGCCCTCCTCCGCGCTCGACGATCTTGCCGAGTTCGATTCGCAGCGCGTCCTCGAGGTTCGGGTAGGCGAATCGGAAGCCCGCCTCGCCGAGCGCGCGTGGCCGCACGAAGGCTCCCTCGAGAAGCGCGCGCTCGCCCATCTCGCCGAACAGGATCTTGACCACGAACGCGGGAAGCGGCGCGAAGGATGGCCTTCGCACGACGCGCCCAAGGACGCGGGCGAACTCACGCTGCGCGAGCGCCTCGGGGGCGACAGCGTTCACGGGCCCCGCGAGCTCCTGCGCGCGAGCCGCGAACACGATCGCGGCGAGCAGATCGTCGAGCGAGATCCAGCTGAATCCCTGTCGCCCGCTCCCGATCGGACCGCCTGCGCCGAAGAGGAACGCGGGAAGCATCTTCGCGAGCGCGCCACCGGCGGCAGTGAGCACGACGCCCGTTCGAAGGTGGACGGTGCGCACCCCTGCGCCCCGCGCCTCGGAGGTCGCCGCCTCCCACGCCTCGCAGATGTCGGCCAAGAAGCCAGCGCCACGCCCGCTTCGCTCATCGACCCACTCGGTGCCACGATCGCCGTAGAAACCGATCGCGCTCGAGGAGACGAACGCGCGCGGCGGCGTCTTGGCGCTGGCGATGGCACGCGCGAGCGCTGCGGTTCCAAGCACCCTGCTCTCGTGGATCTCGCGCTTGCGCGCCTCCGACCAGCGTCGGTCCGCGATTCCAGCGCCAGCAAGATGCACCACGCAGTCAAGATCGGAGACGCTCGCGGGGTCGACGCCGCGATCGACATCGCGCGGGTCCCATCGACGCTCCGACGCATGACGCGGTGCGCCACGCACGAAGCGCACGACCTCATGCCCACCCGTCGAGAGAAACGCGCACAGCTGCCTGCCGACGAGACCGCTCGCGCCCGTCACTCCGACGCGCATCGGGGCGTCGCCGAACCGCGCCGCGAGTTCCGCATGTCGCATCAGATCATGCCGCGTGCGCGCATGGCGGAAGGCAAACTGCCGCGAGATCTCGCGCGCCATCGGCTTCCCGAGGAGCGCGCGCCCCACGGCTCCGAAGGGGAGTCGATATCGGATCGAGTCCTCGAGCACGGATGCGTCGGGCGAGTCGGCGGACTGAAAGCGATGGAGGTGACGCCA
Organism: Phycisphaerales bacterium; assembly: GCA_044348205.1. Lineage (GTDB taxonomy): Bacteria > Planctomycetota > Phycisphaerae > Phycisphaerales > SM1A02 > QWPT01. Next base: position 2,052 of record JBIKTI010000242.1, read on the forward strand.
CGCCGAGAACGGCCCGCTCTCCTGCGTGTCGACGAACTGCCGCGGCGGATCGACATCGGAGTGGACCGCGACAAGCTTCGTGCGGATCGGCCCCTTGCGGATCACGATGCGCGCGCGCGCGCCGTCGACGAGCGGCGCCGCCTCCTCCTCGACATCGATCCGTTCCCACGGCGGAACAAGTCGATGGATCGCGCCCGCGCGGAAGTGCCACGCGCCGAGCCGCTCCGCAGGCACCTCGATGCGCGATCGTCGCTCGAAGGCGGACATCCCCGAATCATGCTCGCTCACTTCGCCCCCTTGTCGCCGCGCACATTCGCATCGCGCCGAACGGCTTCCCCTGCGGGCCGCCCACGGATCAAGACATCGCGCAGCGCCACGAAGGTGGCGGCGTCGGCTGTGGAGAGATCGTCCGCGCGCTGTCGCGCGCCTGCAAGTGGAAGCTTCATGCGGAGATTGTCGCGCAACGCGGGCTCGTTGCGGGCGAGGAACGCCCAGTAGAGCGACCCGATCGGGCAGTCCTTCCCGGGCACGAAGCGGCAGGACCTGCACGAGTCCGACATGCGCTCGAGGTATGCACTGCCGCTCACATAGGGCTTCGTGGTCATCGAGGTGTCGCCGTAGGTGCCCATCGCAAGCACATTCGGCTCGACGACCCAGTCCCACGAATCGATGTAGGCGATCCAGAACCAGTCGCAGAGCTCGCGCGGCGAGACGCCGAGAAGCGTCGCCGCGTTGGCGAGCACCATGAGGCGCGTGATGTGGTGGCTCCATCCCTCTGCCCACACATCGGAGACGACATGGTCGAGGCACGCAAGCCCGCTCTCCGTGCCCCACCACGCAGGCGGCACGCCGAGCTCGGCCGACATGGCGTTGGGACGGGCGCCGCCGTCCACGCCTCTCGGCGGCGGCGCCACGGGCATCCACCGCTTCCCGCTCCAGCGCGCGAACCCTCCGTCGCCCACCTCCGCAAGCGGCGCCTCCGCAGCGCTGCGACCTGCGCGGAAGCCATCGGTCGCGCGGTGGACCTGATAGACAAACTCCCGCCAGCCAAGCACCTGGCGGACAAATCCCTCCTTGCTCTGCAACGGCAGGTCGAGCTCGAGGGTGTCTGCGACGACCTGCCTCGGGAGCAGGCGATGAAGATTCATGAGCGGCGAGAGCCGGGTGTGAAAAACACCGCGGCTTCTTCGGCTCATCGCATCCTCGTACGGGCCGAACCACGGCAGGCAGGAGCGCTTCGCCCAATGCCACATGCGCTCGATCTCCGCCCGCGACGCGGGAATCGCATCGACATCGAGCTCGCCCGGATGCGCCTTGAAGCGCGTCTCGATCTCGCGCACGACCTCCTCGCGCAGAAGCGAGCCCGCGAACTCGGGCGGGTGCGGCGCGGGAGGCGTGCCGTCCCAGCGCTTGCGGTTCTCAGCGTCGAAGCTGAACTTTCCTCCGAGAGGCTTGCCAGCTGCGTCCATGAGGACGCCTGTCCTCCGGCGCACATGCTGGTAGAAGCGGTCCATGCGCCAGCCTTCCGCCGTGCGTCCGGCGTCGAGGTCGGCGGCCGTCGTCAGGAAGCCGTCGTGGGGCTCGAACGAGAGCTGCCCGGCCTCGACGAGCGGCGCCAGCTCTGCGCGCACCTCGCGCTCGGCAGGCTCCATCGCCACGAGCGGCCCAAGGCCATCTGCGGCCTCCGCGACGAGCGCAGAGATCGGAGCGTCCCCGCGAAGGGCACGAACGAGGAACCCCGCCTCCGCCGCCTCGAGGGCGAAGCTCCGCTGGGAAAGCAGGATCCACGCAAGGCGCTGCCGGTGGTACGGGCGCCGCGTCAGCCACTCGCCGCTCTCGACGAGGACAAGCGTCGTCTCCTTGGGGCGGCAACAAGCGATCGGGCCGATCCCGAGGTTCAACTGGTCGGGAAGGACCAGAACGGCCCGTCGGGGCTTTCCGTCGGGCCCCTTGCCGTCCCGACCCGCCTGGCGCGACGCAAGTTCCTCCTCGAAGACGGGGACGCGGAACTCAAATCGGCGGGCGGCTGGCACGGCCGCCCGTTCGCCTCTCCCCGCCGACTGGATTCGGTCGAATCAAGACGGCGGAACCGCGGCCGCCCCTGTCTGTAGGGGCGGGGCTCGGGGCCGATCCATAGAATCGCGCTTCCGCCTGACCGATGAGACGAGGCAGACCACCTAGACACCCTCCGAGAGTCACCTCATGCCAAGCGCAACGCCCCGTGACACAACCAACGCAGCGACCGCCCCAGCCTCACCCTTCGGGCGAGGGGGCATCGTCGGACTCGTCCTTCTCCATGTCGGAGTGAGCGCGTGGATCGGGTACGGCGCCGTCGCCAAGACCCTCGACCTGAACCCGATGCTGCTTCCGCCGCCGATCCTCAGGTCGCTGACGGCGATCGCGCAGTCGATCGAGGGGGATCAGGTCGCGTTCCTCACGAACGCCCTGCGTGCCATCGTCGGAGTGGAGGTCTTCCTCGCGATCGCCATCCTGCTCTCTGCGCGCTACGCGCGGTTCCTCGCGATCGCCACGCTCTCCCTCTTCTGCCTGATCCTCCTCTACGCGATGGTCGAGACGGCGCTGAAGGACGGCCTCGGCGACGCGCTCACGGGAAGCTGCGGCTGCTTCGGCGAGGAGGGCCTGCCCGCATCGGTCATGTTCGCGATCGACGCTGCATTCCTCGCGGCTGCGATCGTGCTGGTGCCGAAGGGCCGCAAGGGCCCGTTCCTGCCGCTTGTGCCAGCCGCCGTCCTCGGCGTCGCCGTCGCTGTGCTCGCGCCTTCG
>JBIKTI010000243.1:0-4818 GCA_044348205.1 Phycisphaerales bacterium
GGGCAACCAGATCCGCTCGTATGTGTTCTACGACAACCGCGTGAAGGACCACCGCACGGGACACGAGGTGGGCAACCCGCAGTCGGTGCTCGACGGCCGCGTCGCCGACTTCATCGATGCGGAGCTGAAGCGCCGGCGCGCGGAGCGCGGGTGATGCAGCGGGCTGGACTCGAGGTCGAGCGCCTGACGCTCGTCCGCGGGTCGCGGGCCGTGCTCTCGGATGTCTCCTTCACGCTTGCGCGCGGCGCGCTGCTTGCGGTCGTTGGGCCGTCGGGCGCGGGCAAGAGCACGCTTCTGTCGCTGCTCGCGGGCTTCGAAGCGCCCGATTCGGGCTCGATCCGCCTCGATGGCGCGGACTGGAGGTCGCTCGATCCCGTCGCGCGCGGCGTCGGCATGAGCTTCGACGACGCTGCGCTGCACGAGCACCTCTCTGTCGCCGAGAACCTCGAGGCGGCTGCGCTTCCGCGCGGCGAACCTGCGTCGGCGCGGCGCGCGCGCGTGTCGGAGACGGCCGCCGCGCTCGGCGTCGGTGCGCTGCTCGATCGAAGGCCCGCGACGCTCTCCGCGGGCGAGCGCAGGCGCGTGTCCCTCGGGCGCGCCTTCGTGCGCGGGCCGAGCGTCGCGCTCCTCGACGAGCCTTTCGCGAACCTTGACCGCACGAATCGACTCGCCGTGCGCGGCCTCGTGCGCGAGCTGCGCCGCGCGACCGCCGCGACGACGATCGTCGTGACCCACGACCCAGGCGACGCGCTCGCCCTCGCAGACGGCGCAGACGACCGCATGCTCGTCCTCGTGAACGGCGCGGTGCGCGCCTTCGGCCACGCAGGCAGGCTCCACCGCGATCCGCCCGATCTCGAGACGGCGGCCCTCGTCGACGAACTCGGCTTCGAGGCGATCCAGATCGACGCGCTCGGCTCGGGCGCAGGCGTGGCGCGGATCCCGGCGGCGATCGCGCGGCGCATCCGCGAGGCGCGGCTCGGCGAGCACGGCGGCTGGCTCGGCATGCGCTCCACGCAGGTGCGGCCTGCCGCGAGCGTCGCGGACGACGCGCTCCTGCTCGATCTTGTCGTCCGCGCCCTCGAGCCTGCGGGGCTCTTCGTCGATGTCGTGGCGGCTTCGAGCGACTCGTCGGACAGCGCCATCCGCATCCGCATCGACGCACGCGACGCGGTCGGCGTCGTCGCCGGCGCGCGCCGCGCCTTCTCCGTCGCTGCAGACGATGTCCATCTCTTCGCGGGGCCGCTCCCGGGTCGGCGCATTCCCTGAGCGCGCATCTTCCGCGCGATTCGGCTCGATCGAGGAACCACCCCGCTTGCCCTCGCAGATGGCGCGATATCGTGCGGGGATGTCCGATCAGACGGCCGTGATCCCCGGCGCGCACACCCTCGCCCCACAGATGGCTGTCATGAACCTCGGCGCACCGCCCTCGCTCATCCAGGAACTCGACCGCGGCGTCGCCTGCGATGTGTCGGAAGGTTCGCGCCGCGAATGGCTCGTGACCTCTGGCTTCGGCGACTACGCGCTCGGCGCAGTGAGCGGACTCGCCACCCGCCGCTACCACGGGCTTCTCGTCGGGGCCTCGACGCCGCCGATCGGCCGACGCATGCTCGTCCCGTTCATCGACGAGGAGGTCACGGTCGGATGCGCGCGCCATGCGCTCGCCTCGCGCCGCTGGTCCGACGGCGCGGTCGACCCGGACGGGCATCGCCGCATCGCGGGGTTCCACCTCGAGGACGGCATTCCCACCACGGTCTTCGAGATCGGGCCCGCGCGCATCGAGCGGCGCGTCCTGATGCTGCGCGGGCCGCGCGCGGTCGCCGTGCTCTGGACGCTCGCGGACGCGCCGTGCCCGGTCGAGCTCGACGCGCGCATCTTCGTCGAGCACCGCGGGCACCATCGGCTCGACCCCGACGCTGCGTGGCTTCCAGAGGTGCGCATCCTGCACGGCGAAGGCGCACGCGCGGAGATCCTGCTTCCTGAGAACGAGCATGCGCCCACGCCGACAACGCTCTTCGTCGCGGCCGATGGGGCCACGCTCGCGGCCGAGGGCGTGTGGTGGCGCCGCCATCAGCTGGCGGAGGAGCGCGCGCGCGGCTACGACGCGCTCGGCTCGGCGTGCCATGCGCTCACAGCGACCGTGATCCTCGCGCCGGGCGAGACGCGTGGAGTCGTGATTGGAATCTGCGATCGCATGGGCGAGGGAGACCCGCTGCACGACCTCCTCGCCGCGAATGGCCTCGACGCAAGCGGAATCCTCGCGCGCGAGCGCGCGCGGCGACAAGACCTCGTCGAGCGCGCTGGCCTCGCGTCCGCGCCACGGGAGATCCGCTCGCTCGCCGTCGCTGCCGACGACTTCATCGTGCGGCGCAGGCGGCGCGATGGCTCCGACGGCCGCTCGATCATCGCGGGCTACCCGTGGTTCGAGGACTGGGGCCGCGATGCGATGCTCGCGCTGCCGGGGCTTCTTCTCGCAACGCGGCGCGGCGACGAGGCGAAGCTCGTCCTCGCGACCTTCCTCGACCACCTCGACGCTGGGCTGCTGCCGAACCGCTTCCCCGACGAGCGCGCGGGCGCCGAGTATCACAGCGCGGATGCGCCGCTCCTCGCGATCGTCGCAGCGACGGAGGTCGCGCGGGCGACAGGCGACCATGCGTGGCTCGCAGCGGAGCTCCCGAGGCTTCTCTCGATCACGGACAGCTATCTCGCGGGCACGCGCCACGGGATCGGCATCGCCGAGGACGGACTCGTCTCGGCAGGCGAGCGCGGCCTTCAGCTCACCTGGATGGACGCGAAGATCGACGACCTCGTCGTGACGCCGCGCGCGGGGAAGCCGATCGAGCTCTCCGCGCTGTGGCTTGCGGCGACAACACGCCTCGCACGCTTCATCGCGGCCCACGCCCCAGCCTTCGCGGAAGAGGGCGAGCGGCTCGCGGCGGCCGCGCGGCGTGCCGTGTGCGCCCTCCCCCGCTACTGGAACCCCTCGACGCAGTGCTTCGCCGATCTCCTCGACGGCCCCGTGGGCGACGACGGCGCGATCAGGCCGAACCAGCTCTTCCTGCTTGCGCTCTGCGCGGAGCACCTGCCCGCCGCGTGGTGCGACGACGCGCTCGCCACGATCCAGCGCGAGCTCGTGGTGCCGCTCGCGGTCCGCACGCTCGCGCGCGGCGCGGTCGAGTATCGCGGACGCTACGAGGGCGACCAGCGCTCGCGCGACCTCGCCTACCACAACGGAACCGCGTGGCCCTTCCTCCTCGGGCTCTACCTGCGCGCCCTCGACGCGTCGGGCTCGGCCCGCGCGGAACTGCTCCGCACGGAGCTTCTCGCGGACCTCGCCGCGCGCGCCCACGAAGGCGGCATCGGCTCGCTGCCCGAGATCGTCGATGGCGACGCCCCCCACACGCGGCGGGGCTGCCCCATGCAGGCGTGGAGCGTCGGGTGCGTGCTCGAGGCGCTTCTGCTGCCGCCCGCGGAGCGCGCGCGGTGATCGATGCTGAGGAAGCGCGCCTCCAGGCCGCCGCCAACGGGTCCGCGCCGTGGAGGCTCTGGGGCCCGTATGTCAGCTGCCGCCAGTGGGGAACGGTGCGCGAGGACTACTCGCGCGACGGCGGCGCGTGGGACAGCTTCCCCCACGACCACGCGCGCAGCCGCGCCTATCGCTGGGGCGAGGACGGCATCGCGGGCTGGTGCGACAAGGACCAGCGCCTCTGCCTCACGCTCGCCCTCTGGAACGGGCGCGACGGGATCCTGAAGGAGCGCCTCTTCGGCCTCGCCAACGAGGAGGGAAACCACGGCGAGGACGCGAAGGAGCTGTGGTGGCATGTCGACGCGCTGCCGTCGCATGCGTGGAACCGCATGCTGTACGCCTACCCGCAGCGCGCGTTTCCCTATGCGACGCTTGCCGCGGTGAATCGTGCGCGGACGCGGCTCGAGCCGGAGTTCGAGCTTCTCGACACGGGCATCATCGACGACGACCGCTTCTTCGAGGTATGGGCGACCTACGCCAAGCGCTCGCCCGAGGAGACGGCGCTCCGCATCGAGATCGTGAACAGAGGGCCAGAGCGGGCGGAGATCCATGTGATTCCGCAGCTCTTCTTCCGCAACACCTGGTCGTGGCGGAACGGCGCGGAGCGGCCGATCATCGAGGGCCACCGCTCGCGCGGTGCGCTCGTCGCGCGCAAGGACGGCACGCCAGCGATGGAGCTCCGCGTCGATCCCGCGCGATCCGAGCGCAACGCCCTCGAGTTGCTCTTCTGCGAGAACGAGACGAACGCGGAGCGGCTCTTCGGCCTCACGCCGCGCGAGACGCCTTCCGAGCGCGCGCCGAAGGATGCGTTCCACGCGCGCATCGTCGATGGCCGCGCCGACGCCGTGCACGCGCAGGCGCGCGGCACGAAGGCGGGGCTCTGGCACAGGCTCGCGCTCGATGCAGGCGAGCGCGCACACATCGACCTTGTCCTCTGCCCGGCGTCAAGCGACTTCAGCACGGCCGATGTGCCCGCACTCCTCGCGTCGCGCGCAGCGGAGGCGGATCGCTTCTACGAGCGCCTCGGCGCCGGCCTTCCCGACGCCGAGACGCGCGCCGTGCAGCGGCAGGCCTATGCGGGGCTCCTCTGGTCGAAGCAGTACTACGAGTTCGATGTGCGCCACTGGCTCGACGGCGACCCGACGCAGCCAGAGCCTCCCGCGGAGCGCCGCGAGGGACGCAACGCGGCGTGGCGGCATCTCGCTGCCTCGAGCGTGCTCTCCATGCCCGACACCTGGGAGTACCCGTGGTTCGCGGCGTGGGACCTCGCCTTCCACTGCGTCACGCTCGCGGAG
>JBIKTI010000245.1:0-4816 GCA_044348205.1 Phycisphaerales bacterium
GACTCATCTTCGCCGACCTGCGCGACCGCGAGGGCCTCTGCCAGGTCGTCTTCGACCTCGAGCAGTCCCCCGCCGACCTCGTCAACCTGTCGCGGACGCTCCGCCGCGAGTATGTGATCGCCGTGACGGGCAAGGTTCGCGTCCGCGCGGGAGGCTCGAACCCGAACCTCGCGACCGGCGAGGTCGAGCTCGTCGCCGAGAAGCTCGAGCTCCTCAACTCCTCTGAGGCGCCGCCGATCCTTCCCGACGACCGCGACGCCGACAAGATCGGCGAGGAGACGCGGCTCAAGTACCGCTACATCGACCTTCGTCGCCCGCGCATGCAGCACATCCTGCACACGCGCTCGCGCATCACCAAGTTCGCGCGCGACTACTTCAGCCAGAACGGCTTCCTCGAGATCGAGACGCCGCTCCTCATCAAGACGACGCCAGAGGGCGCGCGCGACTTCATCGTGCCTGCGCGGCTGCACCCGGGCAAGTGGTACGCGCTTCCGCAGAGCCCGCAGCTCTTCAAGCAGATCCTGATGGTCGCCGGCTGCGACCGCTACATGCAGATCTGCAAGTGCATGCGCGACGAGGACCCGCGCGCCGACCGCCAGGCCGAGTTCACGCAGATCGACCTCGAGATGAGCTTCGTCGAGCGCGAGGATGTGATGGGCATGATGACCGGCTTCGCGCGCGGTCTCTGGAAGGAACTCTTCAACTACGACATCGGCGAAGTGCCGCGCATGTCGTACTGGGATGCGATGGAGCGCTTCGGCATCGACCGCCCCGACACGCGCTACGGGCTTGAAACCCGCGATGTGTCGGCGATCGCCGCCAAGACCGAGTTCGCCGTCTTCAAGGACGCGCTCGCGAAGGAGAAGGCCGGCCGCAAGGGCGTCGTGAAGGCGATCCGCATCCCCGCGCCGAACGAGAAGCTCACCCGCAAGGTGCTCGACGGCTACAGCGAGTTCGCGAAGACCTTCAAGGCCGGCGGCATTCCGTACACGAAGCTCGGCGCGAACGGCTTCGAGACGGGCGTCGCGAAGTTCCTCGAGCCGGTGCGCGCGGAGCTCACGGCCGCGCTCGGCCTTGAGCCGGGCGACATCGTCGTGTTCGCCGCCGACCACTATGACATCGCGACGAAGACGCTCGGCGAGCTCCGCCAGAAGATCGCGCGCGACCTCGAGATCGTGCCCGAGGGCAAGTGGAACTTCCTCTGGGTCGTCGACTTCCCGATGTTCGAGTGGGACGACGACGGCAAGCGCTGGGTCGCGCTGCACCACCCCTTCACGAGCCCGAATCCCGACCAGTTCGGGATCCTCGACTCCGATCCCGGCGCGTGCCTCTCGGCCGGCTACGACCTCGTACTCAACGGCAGCGAGATCGCGGGCGGCTCCGTCCGCATCCACAACCAGAAGGTCCAGGAGACCGTCTTCAAGCTCATCGGCCTCACGCAGGAAGACGCGAAGATCAAGTTCGGCTTCCTCCTCGACGCGCTCAAGTTCGGCGCCCCGCCGCACGGCGGCATCGCGTTCGGCCTCGACCGCCTTGTGATGCACATCGTGGGCACAGACAACATCCGCGATGTCATCGCGTTCCCGAAGACGCAGTCGGGTGCGGACCTCATGACAGACGCCCCCGGCCCCGTCGACCCAGAGCAGCTGCGCGAGACGCATGTGAAGAGCGTGGTGTAGGATCGCCGGCATGGCGATGACGACCAAGCGCGCGAAGATCCAGACCACGCTCCTCTTCGCAGCGCTTGTCGCAGCCGTGATCACCGGCCAGGTGCTCCACGGCCTCGGCGGAACACCAAGCGCGTTCTGGCAGATCGCGGGCGACTATCTGCTTGTGCGCCCGCTGCAGATGCTCGTCATTCCGATCGTGTTCCTCAGCGTGGCCTGCGGAATCGCATCGGTCGGCGGGCCGGCCAAGCTCGGCAGGCTTGGACTCGGAACGGTGGTCCTCTATGTCCTCAGCATGCTGATCGCCGCCTCGCTCGGGGCGGCAATGATCGAGTTCTTCGCGCCGGGAGTCGGCGTGGCGCCCGAGACCCGCGACGCGCTGATGCAGCAGGCAACGCAGGAATTCGCAGCCGACTCGACGCGCGCCCAGCGCATGCAAGACGCCCAGTCGACGGGCGTCGCGGGGGCGTGGCTCAGCATTCTCTCGCAGCTCTTCCCGCGCAACCCGCTCAAGGACATCGTCGAGGGCTCGACGATGGCCGCGATCACCGCAGCGATCCTGCTCGGCCTCGGGCTCGCGGCCGCGGGTGAACGCGGCAGGCCTGCGCTCGACCTGTTCCAGTCGCTTCTCGAGGGCGTCATGAAGATCGTCGGCTGGATCCTCTGGCTCCTGCCGATCGGCCTCTTCTTCTTCGTGACGGCGGTCGTCGCGAAGATCGGCCTCCAGAACATCGCGAAGCCGGTGCTTGGCTACATGGGCGTCGCCATCGCGGGGCTTGCGATCCATGCGTTCCTCATCCTTCCGCTCTATTGCAAGGTGTTTGGCGGTGGAAACGGGTGGACGCTCCTCTGGAACCTGCGGCGCGTGTTCCTGACCGCTTTCTCGACCTCGAGCTCGAACGCGACGCTTCCCGTCACGATCGAGGCCTGCATCAACGAAGGCGGCTGCTCGAAGCGCGCCACGAACTTCTGCGTTCCACTCGGCGCGACGATGAACATGGACGGCACCGCGCTCTACGAGGCGGTGGTCGTGCTGTTCCTGTTTCAGCTGTTCGGAGTCGACCTCGTGTTCTCCGACATCGTGCTGGTCGTGGTGACGAGCGTGCTCGCCGCGATCGGCGCAGCGGGCATCCCGAGCGCGGGGCTCGTGACCATGGTGATCGTCATCACCGCCGTCAACTCGACGATCGCGGGTCGCGGGATCGAGCCCCTGCCGATCGCTGCGATCGGCGTGATCATCGGCGTCGACCGCCTCGTCGACATGTGCCGCACGGTCGTGAATGTGTGGGGCGACTGCGTGGTCGCGAAGATCATGACGCGGGTGGCGCCGGACGAGGTTTGAGCGGCCGCCGCTTGCGGCGCCGGCCTCTGGCGGACGAGCTGGACTCTGGCTGTCGGGCCTTGGCGTGAACCAAAGGCCAGCCTGGCGCGCACCGCTCATGCACGCATGATTCCGCTTCGAAGCAGCGGAATCAATGCACGCCGCGCTCGGCGAGCCATCGCTCGGCGTCGATCGCGGCCTGGCAGCCCATCCCGCTCGCCGTGATCGCCTGGCGATAGGTCGAGTCGGCGACATCCCCCGCAGCGAACACGCCCTCGATGTTCGTGTGGCTCGAGCGCGTCTTCAGCGCGATGTAGCCCTTGTCGTCGAACTCGAGGCCAGCCCCCTGCAGGAACTTCGTCGCGGGCGAGTGACCGATCGCGATGAAGAGCCCGCGCACGGGAAGCGTCGTCCGCTCCTTCGTGAGCACATTCTCGAGAAGCAGGCCTTCGATGAAGTCCTTGCCGAGGACATCGACGACCACCGAGTTCCACACAGGCTCGGCCTTCGGGTTGTCGAGGATGCGCGCCTGCATCGCCTTCGACGCGCGGAACGAGTCGCGGCGGTGGATCACATAGACCTTCGACGCGAACTTCGTGAGGTAGCTCGCCTCCTCCATCGCAGTGTCGCCGCCGCCGACGACGGCCAGCGGCTGGTCGCGATACACGGGCAGCGCACCGTCGCACACGGCGCATGCGCTGACGCCGCCGCCGTTCATGGCGAGGCGGATCTCGTTCGGCAAGCCGATCCAGTTCGCAGTCGCGCCCGTCGCGATGATGACCGCGTGAGCGCGGATGCTCTCGCCCTCGCTCGTCTCAAGGACGAACGGCTTCTGCGAGAAGTCGCAGCGGACGACATCGGCGTCGGTGATGCGCGTGCCGAAGCGCTCCGCCTGCTTGCGGAAGAGATCCATCATCTCGGGGCCCGAGACGCCGTGCGGGAAGCCCGGGTAGTTCTCGACCTCGGTCGTGAGCATGAGCTGCCCACCTGGAAGGACGGGCGCCGGGTTCGACGCGGGCACGCCGATGATCGCGCGCGGCGCGAGGTTGGCGCGCGCACCGTAGATGCACGCTGTCCAACCCGCGGGGCCCGACCCGATCACAACCATCCTCTCGACGCCATCGCTCGGTCCGCCCTGCGCGGCGACTTCGTGCTTTCCAGACATGCTTCCTCCTTCGTGCGCGTGGAACGCGCGGGCCGAATGACTCAGTCTCCCTGGCCGCGCGACACGGCGCGCAGCGGCGGCCACACGAAGAAGTCGCCGAGCTTGCCGCCCGGGAGATGGCGCGCGGGCTCATCGAAGCTGTTGTTGTCGTTGCGCGCGAAGAGCAGGCAACCCGACACCTCGAGGCGTCCGAACTCGGAGTCGATGCCCTTCATGCGCGTCCCGAGATACTCGTAGCGCATCGAGCCGTACTCGGGGTCGTACGGGTCGAAGTCGAAGCGCTTCGGGAAGAACTGCGTGTACGACATCTTGATGTCGCGCGGCCAGTCCTCGAACTGCTCGCGGTAGCCGACGAGGCCCGTTCCCGCGACGAGGCCGCAGAACTCCGTCACGAGCCGACGACGAAGGACGAACAGAGACTCGATGTCGCGCGCCGCGTAGACCACCGCGGCGTACTTCACGGGGTTCACGACAGAAAGCTCCGTCGGCAGGTTCATCATGGCGTCGTACGGGCGCATGCGCCAGCGTCGCCACCAGTCGTCGTAGATCGAGGTCAGCTTCAGGTTGCTCGCGTCAAGGCTGCCGTGCACCCCCGCGACACGCTCCCATCGCTTGACGGCGCCGAAACCCGTGAGCGGCGCCTCGCGTGCCTGCATGCCAGAG
>JBIKTI010000244.1:0-4816 GCA_044348205.1 Phycisphaerales bacterium
GCGCGGCATGTCCGATCCAGGCGCGCCAGGTTCCTTCACGCACCACGCTCTCACCTCGGCGGCGGCTCCCGCGTCGCGCGGGCGCCATGTCGTCGTCGTCGGCGCGGGAATCGTGGGCGCGTCGACGGCGTGGCACCTCGCGAAGAAGGGCTTCGCCGTCACGCTCCTCGACCGTGAGCCGCCGCGCGCGATCGCGGACGGCGCGAGCGGCGGCAACGCGGGGCTTCTCTCGATCGGGCACTATCCGCTCACGCGCCCAGGGGTCTCGTGGCGCGGGCTCAAGTGGATGTTCTCGCGCACGGCGCCCCTCTACATCAAGCCGCGCGTCGACCGCGAGCTCGTCTCGTGGCTCTGGAACTTCCACCTCCACTGCAACAAGCGCCACCTCGACCGCTGCATGGAGGTCCTCTGCGCGATGGGCTGGCAGACGCTCGAGGTGCTCGAGGGGATCCTCGCCGAGGAGTCGATCCAGTGCGACTACGCGCGCGACGGCTGGCTCGATGTGGTGATGAAGCCAGAGAACATGGCGCACGCGGAGAGGGAGGCGCGGAGCCTCGAGAAGTTCGGCTACACCTGGGAGCGGATTGAGGGCGACGCCCTGCGACGGCGCGACCCGTGCTTCACGGGCGAAGTCGCGGGCGCGATCCACATGAAGGACAGCGCCCACTGCGCGCCGGACGACCTGATCGCGGGGCTCGTGCGCGCGCTGCCAAGGCACGGCGTGGCGCTGCGACTCGACGCGACCGTCAAGGGGTTCAGGCAGCGCCCGTCGGGCGCCGTCGAGGGCGTGCTGCTTGAGACAGGCGAGATGATCGCGGCAGACGCCGTCGTGCTCGCGGCGGGAATCTGGAGCGACGCGCTCGGGCGTCTCGCGGGCGTCGCGATTCCCATGCAGGGCGCGCGCGGCTACCACATGCAGCTCGACTATCCCGCCGACGACGCGCCCGCTGTTCCGTCGACGGGCATGGTCCTTCACGAGACCTTCGTCGCCGTGACGCCGATGGCGCGCGACGGAAAGCGCCAGCTTCGCCTCGCGGGCACGCTCGAGATCGGCCCGCTCGACGAGCCATGGATGCGCGAGCGGCTTGCGATGCTCATGCGCGGGAGCACGGCGTATCTCCGCGGGCTCGACAGGCTGAATGTCGCCTCCGAGTGGGCGGGCTACCGGCCGTGCACCTCGGACGGCATGCCCGCGATCGGCGGCGTGCGCTCGAAGCCCGGGCTCTTCGTCGCGACAGGCCACGCGATGATGGGCATGACGCTCGGCCCCGTCACCGGAAAGGCGATGGCCGAGCTCGTCGCAGGCGAGAAGCCGTGCTTCGATGTCTCGATGCTCGACCCCGCGCGGTTCTGAGCGGCCGCGGCCAAGCGGCTCCCTCTGACGAACCAAAATCACGGGTGCCCGCATGCTTCAGCATGCGGAACGGATGATGTGGGAGTCGACTCCGACGGTTGTCGCTCCGCAGACTTCGTCTGCGGGCACTCATGGCCCGCCGACTCCGAAGATTCCGATCCACTCCAGAGGGAGCCGCCGCAGCGGCGACCGCTCGAACCTCGTGCCCGTCAGACGGAGTCCGGGCGAAGCCTGGACGCAGTCTGCGGAACGGATGATGTGGGAGTCGACTCCGACGGTCGCGCGAGTCGGCCGGATCGGGTCTCTCACGGCGGCACGGAGGAAGAGAGACCCGGCCTTTCATCCGTCGCGCGCGGCGCGCGTCCGAACCGAAGGAGCGACGTTCCTCTCCGTGCCTCCGTGCCTCCGTGAGAGACTTCCTCATCGAAAGCAGCACGCCAACGGGGGCCGAAATCATGAGTGCCCGTCAGACGGAGGCCGGGCGAAGCCTGGACGCAGTCTGCGGAACGGATGATGTGGGAGTCGACTCCGACGGTTGTCGTTCCGCAGACTTTATCTGCGGGCACTCATGGCCCATCGACTTCGTTGACCCGGGTTCACGCCGACCGCGGTCGAACGCGCGGCCTCACCAGAGCCATGCGGCGCCGACGACGCCTGCGCTGTCGCCGAGCTCGGCGCGGCGGATCGGGGTCGTGAAGCTGTCGCCGAAGACGGCGCGCGCGACGAGCGCGGGCACGGTCTCCGTGGCGGCGCGCAGGTTGCTTGCGCCGCCGCCGAGGACGATTGCGTCGGGGTCGAGGAGATTGACGACATCGGCGAGCGACACGGCGAGGCGCGCGCTCCAGCGCGCGATCGCGGCTTCTGCCTCGGCGTCGCCCGCGTCGGCGGCGCGCTCGATCTCGGGAAGGCGCAGCGCGCGCCCCGTGCGCGCCGCGAACTCGCGCTCGACCGCCGGGCCCGAGAGATACTGCTCGCGGCAGTCGACGAGGCCGCAGTAGCAGGCGCGCGGGGCGTGCGGCGCGCCTGACGCCAGTGCCTCGCGCGCGAGCCCCTGCTGCTCGCCATGACCGAACTCGCCGCCGACCGCGTTGCGCCCCTCGCGCGCCACGCGGTCGATCACGACGCCCCCGCCGACGCCTGTGCCGAGGATCACGCCGAAGACGACGCGCGACTCGCGCGCGGCGCCAGCGACCGCCTCGGCGAGCGCGAAGCAGTTCGCGTCGTTCGCCATGCGCACGGGCCGCGCGAGGGCGCGCGAGAGATCCTCGACGAACGGGCGACCGTTGAGGCAGGTCGAGTTCGAGTTCCGCTGCAGGCCAGAGACGGGAGAGATCGACCCTGGCGCGCCGAGTCCGACGGGGGCAGCCCCATCGAGCGCACAGTCTGCGGCAAGCCGCGCGACGAGCGACGCCACGGCGCGCACGGTGCCCTCGTAGTCGCCTTGCGGCGTCGGCACCCGCTCGCGCCACAAGATCTCCGACTCGCCGCGCACCGCGGCTGCCTCGATCTTGGTGCCGCCGAGGTCGATGCCGATCCTGATCAGGCTCACGGCTCTTCCTCGGCCGATCCGCGCGGACCGTCGCCGTCGCCCTCCCCGCCTGCATCGCCGCCAGCATCCCCATCGACGCCGTCCGCAGGCGCGCTGTGCTCCTTCTCGACCTCCGCAAGCGCGACCGCGACCTCGTAGACAAGCGCCGCGCCGAGACGCGCGGTGCGGTCGTCTTGATCGAGCGGCGGCGAGAGCTCCGCGATCTCGATCCCGATCATGCGCTCGCTCTCGAGGATTCCCCGATAGATCCTGCGGAACGCCGCGTCGGGAACGAGGCCCATCGCCGTCGGCGCGCTCACACCGGGCGCGTAGGCCGAGGCGAACACATCGAGATCGACGGACAGGCAGATCTCCGCGTCGCCGACCTCGTCGTTGAGCGCCTCCATGACCTCCTCGATCGTGTCGAGGGCGAAGCCGTCGACATCGACGAGAAGCGAGCCTGCATCGATGGCGCGGCTGAAGAGCCGCTCGGTGTTGCCGAGCCGCTGCACGCCGAACGCTGCATAGAGGAACCGCGTGCCGTTCGCCTGGCACCACTCCCACGCCTGCGTGAAGGGCGTGCCAGAGTTCGGGCCCGACTCGGGGATCGGCCTGAGGTCGAGGTGCGCGTCGAAGTTGACGCACGCGGGCGCCGCACCGCGCGCGCGCGCGGCGCCGAGGAAGTGGCCGTAGGCCATGTCGTGGCCACCGCCGAGGATGACGGGCATGGCGCCCGCGCGCACGATGCGCTCGACGGCCCACGCAAGCGCCTCCTGCGTCTCGAGCACGGTGCTGCCCTCTACGATGTCGCCGGCATCGAGGAGCGTGATGCCCTCGACCGCGGGGAACGGCGCCATGCGCGCGCGAAGACGCGCGGGCCCCTCCGCTGCACCCGCGCGCCCGAGGTTCTGGCGCACGCCGAGGTCGCTCGCGTAGCCGATGAAGACGATCGTGGGATCGAAGAAGTGCTCGAGCTCGCCGCGGAGGTCGAGGAACGAGACGAGCTGGTGCCACCGCGCGAGATCGGCGTCTGTGCCGTCGACGCGGCCCGACCAGAGCGCGCGGTGTGCGGCGCCCGCAGCGGCGTAGGCCGCGGGAACCTCGCTCACTTCTTGCCTCCGAAGATGCCGTCGATCGCGTCGCCGACGCCCTTCTTGACTGCGTCGCCCGCGCCCTCGATGGCCTTGCCCGCCTCTTCGCCGAGCTTCTTGCCCACATCGCCGAGTCCCTTGCCGACATCCCTGAGCGCGCCCGCGGCGCCCTCGATGCCCTTGCCGACTGCATCCTTGAGCGGACCGCCGATCGCTTCGCCAAGCCCGTCGACGGCGCCCTGGAGGCCGCCGAGCACATCGGCGCCGAGGCCCTCGATGTTGGCGGCGACGACCGCCTGCATGACCGACGCGATCACGACGCCCGAGACCTCGCTCGCGAGGACATCGACGCCGCCCTTCGAGGAAAGGTCGCGCAGCACGATGTCGGGGAGCTTCACCTCGACGACGCCGTCCTTGCCGCCGACAAGGTTGCGCAGGTTGACCTGCACCTTCTCGATGCGGAGTTCCTTGATGAGCGCTTCCTTCGAATCGCCCGCGGGCTTGTCGGCCGGCTTGTCTGCCGACTTGCCCGCACCCGTCACCTTCTTGATGTTGTCGACGATCGCGTTGACATTGAGCGTGCCGTCTGCGCCCTTCTCGATGTCGACGACGAGGCCCGAGAGCGCCACGCGGTCGATCACGATCTTCTCGCCCGTAAGGTTGGCGAAGCCTGCGTCGACCGCGATCTCGCCGAGCGAGACGAACTTCACATCCTGCGCATAGCCCTTCGGGTTGTCGACGGCGAGCCCGCGGATCGCGGTCTTGCCGGACATGAGGCCGATCGAGGCCTCCGACACGGTCGTCTTCGCGCCGAGCGCGTAGGTGCCCGCAGCCGCGATGCCC
>JBIKTI010000024.1:0-13928 GCA_044348205.1 Phycisphaerales bacterium
AGCATGCGCTTGGCGCTCTTGATCGTGTCGGCGAGGCCGTGCTCCTTGAGCTTGCGGATGATGAACGGCTGGTAGAGCTCGAGCGCGATCTTCTTGGGAAGACCGCACTGCCAGAGCTTGAGCTCTGGGCCGACGACGATGACCGAACGCGCCGAGTAGTCGACGCGCTTGCCGAGCAGGTTCTCGCGGAAGCGGCCTTGCTTCCCCTTGATCATGTCTGTGATCGACTTGAGCGGACGGTTCGAGGAGCCGAGCACGGGGCGGCGGCAGCGGCCGTTGTCGAACAGCGCGTCGACCGCCTGCTGCAGCATGCGCTTCTCGTTGCGCACGATGACCTCGGGCGCATTGAGGTCCATCAGCTTCTTGAGGCGGTTGTTGCGGTTGATGATGCGGCGGTAGAGATCGTTGAGATCGCTCGTCGCGAAGTTGCCGCTCTCGAGGAGGACGAGCGGGCGCAGGTCCGGCGGGATCACGGGGATCACATCGAGGACCATCCACTTCGGCTCGTTGTTCGAGCCACGGATCGCCTCGACGATCTTCAGGCGCTTCGAGAGGTCCTTCTGCTTCTGCTTCGACTTGGTCGCGGCGAGGTCCTCGCGGATCTCCTTCGACAGGCTGTCGAGGTCGAGCTGCTGCAGGAGCTCGCGGATCGCGTCAGCGCCCATCATCGCGGTGAACGACGCTGTGCCGTACTTCTCCACGGCCTGGCGGTACTCGTCCTCGGTCAGCACCAGCTTGTGCTCGAGGTCGGTGGTGCCGGGGTCCGTGACGACATAATCCTGGAAGTAGATGATCTTCTCGAGGTCCGAGGTCTTCATCGCCAGGAGGTTTCCAAGGCGCGACGGCATCGCCTTGAAGAACCAGATGTGCACGATCGGCGCGGCCAGGTTGATGTGGCCCATGCGCTTGCGGCGCACGCGGCTGTGCGTGACCTTGACGCCGCAGCGGTCGCAGATGATGCCCTTGTACTTCGTGCCCTTGTACTTGCCGCAGCCGCACTCGTAGTCCTTCTCAGGGCCGAAGATGCGCTCGCAGAAGAGACCATCCCGCTCGGGGCGGTAGGTGCGGTAGTTGATGGTCTCAGGCTTCTTGACCTCGCCGAAGCTCCAGCTTCGGATGTCGTTCGGGCTCGCAAGGGTGATCTTGACGGAGCCGTAGTCGTTCACGTGGTCGTAGACGCTCTCGGACATCGTGGTGCCTTCCAAATTGACCCGCAGCTGCGGGGGGGTTCCTGATCTCTGTCAGCCGTCACGGTGCATCGCGGTCGCCGCGCGCGGAAGGAGGATTCCCCCGCGCGCCACCGCCGTCACAGGAGCACGTTCGCGTCGGTGGTCTTCTTCTCGAGCTGGATGTTCATGCCAAGGCCCTTGATCTCGTGGCAGAGAACATCGAACACGACGGGCATGCCCGCCTGCAGGGTGTTCGTGCCCTTGACCATCGAGTCGTAGATCTTGGTGCGGCCTTCCACATCGTCGCTCTTGACGGTGAGGAGTTCCTGCAGCACATATGCGGCGCCGTAGGCCTCGAGCGCCCACACCTCCATCTCGCCGAAGCGCTGGCCGCCTGTGCGCGCCTTGCCGCCGAGAGGCTGCTGGGTGATGAGGCTGTACGGACCCGTCGAACGAGCGTGGATCTTGTCGTCGACGAGGTGGTGGAGCTTCAGGATGTACATGAAGCCGACCGTCGTGCGCTGATGGAACGGCTCGCCCGTGCGGCCGTCGTAGAGCTGGATCTTGCAGTTCTTCGGCATGCGCGCGAGGAGCTCGCGCGGCGTGCCCGGGTTCTTGCCCGTGGTCTCGAACTCCTTGATGCGCTTCTCGACATGGACATTCGCCTCGTCGATGGCCGTGAAGATCTCGCTCTCATGCGCGCCGTCGAAGACGGGGGTGACCGCCTGGAAGCCGAGGACCTGCGCGGCCCAGCCGAGGTGAACCTCGAGGATCTGGCCGACATTCATGCGGCTCGGCACGCCGAGCGGGTTCAGGAGCACATCGACGGGGTTTCCGTCCTCCATGAAGGGCATGTCCTCCTCGGGAACGATGCGGGCGATGACGCCCTTGTTTCCGTGGCGGCCTGCCATCTTGTCGCCGACCGACAGGGTGCGCTTGGTGGCGAGGTAGACCTTCACCATCTCGAGCACGCCAGAGGCCAGCTCGTCGCCGCGCTTCATGTGGTCGAGCTTGCGCATCTTCTCGGCGTTGGTCGCGGTGATGCGCGGCCAGAACTGGCCGTGCACGACCTTGGCCTGCTCGCGAGTCTCTGCGGAGCCCTTCATCCACTTCTCGCTGAAGCCGTCGATCTGCTCGATGATGACCTCGGGGATGTCGCTCGCGCCCACGGTCTGGCGGGTCGAGGGGTCGACCATGTCCGTTCCGAGGATGCGGTTGATCTCGCCGACCATCTTCTTGAAGAGATCGATCCGCTTCTGGTCCATCATGGCCTCGTAGTCGGCCATGTCCTTCTTGAGCTGCTTCTTCTGCTCGTCGCTGAGGTGCATGCGGCGACTGAAGCGCTTGGCGCCGATGACGACGCCCTCGGTGCCCGCGGGCACCTCGAGCGAGTCGTTCTTCACATCCTCGCCCGCGCGGCCGAAGATCGCGTGAAGGAGCTTCTCCTCGGGCGTGAGCTCGCTCTTCGACTTGGGCGAGACCTTGCCGACGAGGATGTCGCCGGGGCCGACGCGCGCGCCGGTTGCGATCACGCCGTTCTCATCGAGGTTGCGGAGCATGCGCTCGCTGACATTCGGGATGTCGCGGGTGAACTCCTCGCGGCCGAGCTTGGTCTCGCGGATCTCGACCTCGAAGCTCTCGATGTGGATCGAGGTGAAGACATCGTCCTTCAGCAGGCGCTGGTTGATGACGATGGCGTCCTCGAAGTTGTAGCCGTCGAAGGTGTTGAACGCGACGAGGACATTCTTTCCGATCGAGAGCTCGCCCTGGTTGGTGCTCGCGCCGTCGGCGATGATCTGTCCGTCCTTGACCTTCTGGCCAAGCCGCACGACGGCTCGCTGGTTCTGGCAGGTGCGCTCGTTCAGGCCGACGAACTTGCGGAGGACATACTCGTCGGCGTTGTCGATGATGATGCGCTCGCTGTCGACGAAGGTCACTGTGCCGCCGCGCGTCGCAGTGACGATCATTCCCGAGAAGGCGCCGACGGGCTTCTCCATGCCCGTGGCCACGCACGCGGGGTCGGTCTTGACCAGCGGCACCGCCTGGCGCTGCATGTTCGAACCCATGAGCGCGCGGTTTGCGTCGTCATGCTCGAGGAAGGGGATCAGCGACGCGGAGACGCCGACGATCTGCTTCGGACTGACGTCGACATACTCGACCTCGCCCGAGGGAACCTCTGCGAGATCGCCGTCGATGCGCGCGAGGACCGTGCCCTCGAGCGTCTTCGACTCGCCCTTCATGTTGGCGGACTTCAGGACATCCGAGGTCGCAAGCACGCGCTTGAGCTCCTCATCGGCGCGAAGCCGCTCGATCTCCGAGCTGACCTTGCCGCCCTTGACCTTGCGGTAGGGAGTGAGGAGGAAGCCGTAGTCGTCGATCTCCGAGTAGATGCCGAGCGAGGCAATGAGGCCGATGTTCGTGCCTTCAGGAGTCTCGATCGGGCAGATGCGCCCGTAGTGCGAGATGTGCACGTCGCGCACCTCGAAGCCCGCGCGCTTGCGGTTCAGGCCGCCCGGGCCGAGCGCCGAGAGTCGGCGCTCGTGGACGAGCATCGACAGCGGGTTCGTCTGGTCGACGACCTGCGACAGCTCGCTCCGGCCGAAGAAGAACTCGATCGCGCTGGAGATCGACTTCGAGTTGACGAGGTCGGCGATCTTGGCGAGGTCGCCCGGCTCGCGGGTCGACATGCGCTCCTGCACCGTGCGGCGCAGCTTGAGGAAGCCCTTGCGCATCTCCTCGGTCGCGAGCTCGTCGAGCGTGCGCAGACGGCGGTTGCCGAGGTGGTCGATGTCGTCGACATGCGCCTTGTTGCGCTTGGCGCGGAGGTCGAGCATGTAGCGGATGACGGCGAGGAAGTCCTGCGCGCGGATCTTCTGCACGCTCTCCGCGGGGAGCTGGCCGAGCTTGCCGCCCTCGCAGTACTCCTTGTCGTGCTCGAACTTGCGGTTGATGCGGAAGCGGCCCACGCGGCCGAGGCGGTAGCGGTTCTCGTCGAAGAACTTCTCCTGGAAGAGCGCCTTCGCCTTGTCGATCTGCGGCGGGTTGCCCGGACGGAGACGCCCGTAGATCTTGAGGAGCGCCGCCTCGTGCTCGGTGACGCCCGCGAGGAAGTCGAGCTTCTCTTCGGCGAGCGTGTTCAGGATGAGCGGGTCGCTTGCGTCCGTGATGACGCGGATCGTGCCGAGGTTCGACGCCTGGATCGTGGCGCACATGTCGCCGATCTGGCTGCCGACGCGGCAGAGTTCCTCGCCCGTGTCCGAGTCGATCACGAGCTCGGCCGCATAGTGCTCGGGCTTGAGCTTGGCGACCTTGATCTCCTCGACCTCGTAGAAGAGCTCGAGCAGGCGGTCGGTCGAAGAGTACTGCTCGTCGAGCGCGCGCAGGAAGGTCGTCGCAGCCAGCTTGGTGGACTGGTCGATTCGCATCGCCAGCACATCCTTCTTCGTGACCTCAAGCTCGATCCAGGAGCCGCGCTCGGGGATGATGCGCGCCTGGTGGAGAGGACGGTCGCCGAACGAACTGACGATCGAGAAGTCGACGCCGGGCGAACGGTGCAGCTGGCTCACGATGCAGCGCTCTGCGCCGTTCACGATGAACTCGCCGCCGCCCATCATGATCGGGATCTCGCCGAGGTAGATCTCCTCCTCTGCGATCTCGCTCGTGCCTTCGCGAACGAGGCGCACGCCCACCCTGAACGGGCGGCCGTAGGTGAGGCGCAGCTCGCGGCACTCGTCCGCCGTGTAGCGCGCCTCGTCGAGCTTGTAGTAGAGGTACTCGAGCCTCATCGAGCCGTCGTAGCTCTCGATGGGGAAGACTTCCCGCATCAAGGCCTCGAGGCCGAGCATCGAGCTTCGGTCGTCGTGAGCCTTGTCGAGCTGGAGGAAGCGTCGATAGGCATCGGCCTGAACGCGGGTCAGGACCGGCACCGGGAGCGCATCGCCGCGCTTCGAGAAATCCCGAATCGTCTTGGACGACATCTGAGAGACCCCTACAAAGGAATGACACCCGACCGGGACAGTCCGGCCTGGTGCAGATTGGTCAGAGTGTGATCAGCGAATGGTTCAGCAAGCGAGCGCCGCATTCCGACTGAAGACCACGGGAGGGACGAGTGTAGACGCTGGCGGCAAGGGGGGCAAGTTCCCGCTCTCCGCCAACTTGCGTACCACAGGCAGCAAGGGGCTCCTGAGCACGCGAGGGCCCGCCGGAGGGCCGGCGGGCGAGGGAGGCCGCGGGCGCCCGCCGCTCCGATCCCGCGTTGGGCGGGAATGGACGCGGCGGACGCCTGCGTGCCTTTCGAATCGGATTACTCGGCGACAGCTTCCGCGCCCGCAGCCTTGAGGGCGTCGACGAGCTTGGCCGCGTCTTCCTTGCTGAGGTTCTCCTTGACGGTCTTGGGAGCACCGTCGACGAGAGCCTTCGCCTCGGCGAGACCGAGGCCGGTGGCCTCGCGGACAGCCTTGATGACATTGATCTTGCTGGCGCCAGCGGCCTTGAGGACCACATTGAACTCGGTCTTCTCGGCGGGCTTGGCAGCGGCGCCAGAATCGGCGGCGACAACGACAGCGCCAGCGGCCGGCTCGATGCCGTAGGTCACCTTCATGTAGTCGGTGAGCTCGACGGCCTCCTTGATGGTGAGGCTGGCGATCGAGTCGCCGAGGGTGCTGATCTTCGCGTCAAAGGTCTTGGTGTCGGACATGCTTGCTTTCCTTGTGGCGCTCGCCACGGTCGTGCCACCGAGAGGTGCCGCAACGCGCGGCATTTCATCCCGAGACTTCAGTCGTGGGAGGTCGTCCCTCGACTTCCGTCTCCTGCGGGACCAGTCGGTGGCGGACTGGACTCGGGAAACTGGATTGGATCTTGCGGTGATCAGGCGATCTTGGCGATCGCCTCGCCCTTCTCGAGCTTCTCCTGGATCGTCTTGACGACGCCCATGATGTTGCGAGCAGGGGAGAGGACGAGCGTGACGACCTTGGCCTGGGCCTCTTCCCGCGTCGGGAAGCTGCCGAGCATCTTCACTCCGTCCTCGCCATCGTAGTACTCGCCGTCGAAGAGGGCGCCCTTGAGGACGACCTTCTTCTCGTCCTTTGCGACCTTGACGATCTCGCGAGCGACGAGGACCGCGCTCTCCATTCCCGTCAGCAGCGCCGACGGTCCCTTCAGCGCCGTCTCGAGCGACCCGAGCGGGCCACCGCGGAAGCCGCGGCGCGCGAGTGCGTTCTTCACGATGGTGACGCGGATGCCCTTCTCACGAAGCTTTCCACGCATGTTGGTCGTGGCCTTCCCATCGAGACCACGGATCTCGACGACCACGGCACCGGTGACGCCCTCGAATCGACGGCCGTACTCCGATGCAATCATGTCCTTGACTGGCTTGCTCATGATGTGTCCTTTCGGAGTTCGTCAGACGGTGATCTCGACGCCCGGGCTCATGCACGCAGCGACGACGCACTTCTTCACATAGGTGCCCTTCGCTGCAGCGGGCTTGATCTTCTGGATGTTGGCGATGAACGCCTCGAGGTTCTCGACGAGATTCTGGTCGGAGAAGCTGAGCTTGCCGACGACGCCGTGGACATTGCCACCGTTGTCGTTGCGGTACTCCTGCTTGCCCGCCGAATACTCGCGCACGGCGCCGATGACATCGGCTGCCACGGTGCCGGCCTTCGGCGAGGGCATGAGGCCCTTCGGGCCGAGCACCTTGCCGAGCTTCGAGACCACGCGCATCATGTCGGGGCTTGCGACCGCGACATCGAAGTCCATCCAGCCGCCTTCGATCTTGGCGACGAGATCCTCGGCGCCCGCCTCGACCGCGCCGGCCGCCTTCGCGGCAGCGACCTTGTCCGACTGGCAGAAGCAGACGACGCGCGCCGACTTGCCGATGCCGTGGGGCAGGGAGATCGAGCCGCGGATGATCTGGTCGGCCTGCTTCGGATCGATGCCGAGATGCAGGACGACATTGACCGTCTGGTCGAACTTTGGGCCCTTGAACGTGCGGAGAAGCGCGATGGCCTCGGCGGCGCTCATCGGGTTCTTGGGGGTGGCGGCGATGTTCGCCTTGCGTCGCTTGGAAAGCACTGGCATGGGTTAGCCCTCCACCGTCACGCCCATAGAGCGCGCAGTACCCGCGACGACTCGCATCGCGGCTTCGATGTTGGTGGTGTTGAGATCCTTCAGCTTCTCCTCGGCGATGGCCTTGACCTGCGCCTTGGTGAGCTTGCCGACCTTCTCGGTGTTCGGTCGGCCTGAGCCCTTCTCGACCTTGCACGCTGCGGCGACGAGCACCGAGGTGGGCGAGCTCTTGATCTCGAAGTCGAAGGTGCGGTCGCTGTAGACGGTGATCACGCAGCCGACCACGCGGCCGTTGAGGGCGCGCGTCGCGTCGTTGAACTTCGTGATGAACTGTCCAGGATTGACGCCGTTGGCGCCGAGGACGGGGCCGATTGGCGGGGCGGGGGTGGCCTTGCCACCCGGCGCCAGGATCTTGAACTGCTTTGTGACTTTCTTTGCAGCCATGGTTCCGGTGACCTCCCACCGAACTCAGGAAGTCGGGCGCACGCGGCCTTCATTCCTGCGGACCCTGTGGCGAGTTGGCGCGCCGCAGGGGTTCGGTAGTTCGAACGGTTTGAAATGTCGAGCCAAACATCGTACCGAAAGTCACACCCCGCTGCAAGCGCCTGTTCGGGCGGCTGCAGCGGGGTGCGATGGTCAAGCCGCGCGCGGCGCGGCCCTCAGGCTCTGTCGATGCGCAGGCCAGGACCTGCGAGTCGGGTTATAGCCCCCAATTCGTGAGGAGGCGGGAGAGGTCTGCAGCGTTGACGGATCCGTCGCGGTTGAAGTCTGCGGGGGCACCCGCGGCAGCTGGGCCCCAGGCCGAGAGCAGCATGGCGAGGTCGGCCGCCCCGACCGTGCCGTCGCCGTCGAGATCGATCGACATGAGCGTGCCGCCGTTCGAGTAGGCGGACGAAGGGATGATTCCGCGGGCGGTTCCTGGCCCTTCCCAGCGGACGACGAGCCCTGCGCCGCCGAAATTCTCGAAGAACTCCACTCGGAACGGGTGGAGTCCCGCCTCGAGGGCGACCTCGCCGAAGCGCTCGACCATGCCATGGAGGCCATCGTTCAGGACGACCACCTGGTTCCCGATCAGGAGCCGCGAGCCGTCGTCGGACTCGGTCGACAGCTTCCAGACGCCCGCGGTCGGAACGAGCAGGTAGCCCTCGAAGACAGCGGCGACGCTGTCCGCGCGGCCGCTCGTCGAGAAGTTCCCGCCGGTCGAGGGGATGTTGATCGACCCGAGCACCGCGCTGCCGTACGGCGTCATCGCGCCGAAGTCGGGGAGCATGGGCGTGTCGCCCGCGAGCGCGTACCACGACGCGCGCGTGCCCGCCACCGCGCCATCGACGAAGACGCGCTGGAGGATCGGGTTGACCTCGACATAGACCGTCGCAGTCGAGAGCGCGGCCGTGTCGTCCTTGATCGTGTAGGTGAAGGTGTCGGTTCCAGAGAACCCTGCGGGTGGCGCATAGCGGAGCTCTGCCGCCGTTCCCGCGACAAGCGACACCGATCCGCCCGCGACGGAAGCCGCCGTGAACGACTGCAGCGTCACGGTCGAGCAGTTGACGAACGCGTCGTTCAGGAGCGGCTTGACCGTGAGCGGCGTGCCCATGATCGTGGTCGCGGCGTCGTCGACAGCGCGCACGCCTGCGTCGACGCAGCCGACCGTCGCGAGGTGCCCCTGCATCGAGGCGATCGAGAACGGGTGGAAGTTCATCACGACATTCGACATGCCGCCTGGGCAGCCGTGGCAGTACGACATGATCGTGCCGCCGTAGGCCTGCGAGCAGTCGTTCGTGCCGCATCCGTCTGCCTGTGGGTTGTGGTCGTGCGTGTGCGGCGCGCCGAAGTTGTGGCCGAGTTCGTGGTTCACGACCATCGGCTCCCAGTTCGAGTGGCTGTGGTCGACCAGCGGATACGGGAAGCCGTACCCGAGCCCGGAGGAGAGGCCGTAGGACCAGTCGGGCCCCGTGCACGCAACGCCGAGCCACGCGACTCCGCCGCCGAGGCCGCGGCCCGCGAAGAAGTGGCCAAGCTCGCGCTGGACATCGCCCATGCTCGTCGCCCAGTGGTCGCGGTACTGGTAGAGCTGCTCGAACATGTCGGGGCCCGTCCAGATGTCCTCGCCCGTCCAGATGCGCAGGAAGCTCACGGGCAGCTTCACGCTCACATCGCGGTCGTAGACCTGGCTCGCGGCGCCCATCAGGAGCAGCGCGTACTGCGCCGCTGCGACCGCGTTCCCGCCTTGCGCGGTCATCGTGAACTCCGTGTCGGTCTCGATCGCCACGCGGAACTCGCGGCAGCCTGCGCCGCCTGCGACGCCGCCATCGGCGGGCGGATTGTCGGGGTTCCCAGGTCCGACGAGCGCGGCCGCTCCGCACGAGAGCCCGTCGAGCGGGCTGTTCGCGAAGGCGTTGCGATGCGCGATCATCGTGGGGAGGCCCGCGTCGCGCGCCGCGGCTGGGCCGCTCGAGATCCACCACGAATCCTCGCCGAGAATGACCATGCCCGCGACGAGCCCCTGCGCCGCGCCCGTGCCGAACCCGAGGTAGACGCTGCTCGATTCTGCGCCGCGGATGCGGCCTTCGTAGGCGTGAGGAAGCTCGATGGGCGCCATCTGCGTCACGGTCTTGCCGCGCACGACCTGCGCCGTCTCGAGGCGGAAGTCATCGGTGACGATCGAGGTGCGCACGACCTCGATCGTGACGGGCCCGAGCGTGGGAAGATCGATGGTGATCGACGCGGCGGGCACACCGCTCTCGAGCGCCGCGAACTCGCCCCGGTCGATCGGCCGCTGCAGCGAGCTGTGCGTCGGGCCGTTCGCCTGCGGCTTCGGGGTGCGTTGCACGGAGAGCGACTTGTCGGTCGTCGGTCGGGACTTCGTCGCCTCTGCCGCGCGCTTGGTGGAGCCGGCGTCGAGCGCTGAGAGCGGGGAAAGGACGGATGGAGCGCCCGTGATGAGGAGCGACGCGGAGACGGCGTGGATGGTCGCAAGGCCGAGCATGATGGTCGTGGTCTCTCTGGGTCTCTTTGCATGGCCGCACGCGCGGCGCGTGCCAATCTACGCGGGATCGCGGGCTGGACTTGCCGCGATTAAAAAAGACCTGCGAAATTGCGGGGGCGAGGCGTCCCGCGTCCGCGAACAGGACGCGTCCCGCCGCAGCTGTGCCCGGGCCGCGCTACCCGCGATCGGCGACCGCGAGCATGGCCATCGCCTCGATGCCGAAGGGGATCGCGGCATCGTTGAAGTCGTAGGTCGGCTGGTGCAGGTGCGCCGAGCGCCAGCGTCCGTCCTCCATGCCGAGGATGTAGAAGCACGCGGGGACCCTCTCCGCATAGAACGCGAAGTCCTCGCCGCCCATCACGGGCACATCCATGTGCTCGAGCCGCTGCGAGGGAATCTCCTCGCGCACGATGCGCTCGAACTCCGCGACGCTCGCGTCGTCGTTGCGCGTGACGGGGTAGCCGCGGGTGTATCGCGCGATCGCCTCGCATCGGTGCGCGCGGGCGACCTCGCGGGCGACCTCGCCGATGCGCCGCTCGATGTGCGCGCGGGTCTCCTCGCGCAGCGCGCGCGCGGTTCCCTGCAGCGCGGCGGACGCGGGGATCTGGTTCGTCGCGGTGCCCGAGTGGAAGGTCGTGACGCTGACGACCGCCGCGTCGAGCGGGTCGATCTCGCGCGACACGATCGATTGCAGCGCGGTCACGACTGCGCTCGCGGCGACGATCGGGTCATGACCCTGGTGCGGCCACGCGGCGTGCGCGGCCTGCCCGCGCACCTCGATCTCGAAGCGGTCGCTCGAGGCGAACAACGAGCCGCGGCGCGTCTGCAGTGCGCCAAGCGCAACGCCTGGGAAGTTGTGGAGTCCGTAGATCCTGCGAACGGCGGGGCCCTCTGGACGCGCGTCGAGCGCGCCGTCCTCGACCATGCGTCGTCCGCCTGCGCCGCCTTCCTCAGCGGGCTGGAAGAGGAACCGAACGGCGTTCGGCAGGGTGGTCTCGCGCGAAAGGCGCGCAAGAACGCGCGCCGCGCCGACGAGGATCGCTGTGTGGCCGTCGTGCCCGCAGGCGTGCATGCGGCCTTCTGTGCGCGACCTCCACGCAGGCGCCGCCTCCTCGACGATCGGAAGGCCGTCGATGTCGGTTCGAAGCGCGACCGCAGCCTCGCTTGCGCCCGCGAGGAAGGCGAGGGTCCCCGTGCCGCCCGCGAGTCCGTCCGCGTGGGGGATCCCAGCGGCATCGAGCTCGGCGCGAATGCGCGCGGCCGTGCGGACCTCCTCGTAGCAGACCTCGGGATGCGTGTGCAGGTCACGCCGCAGCTCGACCGCGCGCGGCACCTCCTCCGCGACGAGCTGGCTGATTCTGGCTCGGAGCGCTGCAAGGGGCGTTGACACCATGCCGCGATGGTAGCGGGCGCGGCCTCAGCTCTTCAACTTCGAGAGCCCTATGGCCTCGCGTCCCTCGTTGATCTTGGCGAAGGCGTGTCGCTCATGGCGGATCAGGCGGGTGAGCTGGCTCATCGTCACGCCGAGGATCCCCGCCGCTCCCGCCACATCGAACCTGCGCGCGACCACAACATCGAGCGCCTCCGCGAGGAGCGCGGGATAGTCGGCGTGCTCGGGGTTGACGGGCAGCTTCTCGCCCTGGCGGCGCCGCTTCCACAACTCGCTCGGCCTGTGCTGGTCGCGGCTCGTGGGCGTGCGCACCTTGCAGGCGAGCTTCAGACGCAGGCGGAAGATGGCCATGCTCTTGTTCTGCGCCTGGCTGCGCCGCTCGGTCGCGTGCGACTCGAGTTCGGTCGCGATGTGCCGCACCCGCACCGCCGTGTCGACCTTGTTGCGGTGCTGGCCCCCCGGGCCGCCCACGCGGCCCGTCAGGATCTCGCACTGTGCGAGGAGCGCGTCCTCCTCGAGCGTCGCGGGATGCGGCGGGTCGACGAGGATCGAGCGTTCATCGATGAAGGGCGGGCGGTAGGCCATGGCTCGCTCAGGCTCTGCTGTCGGGAACGCGCCGCGAAGGCGCGCGCGGCATTCTCTACCATGTTCGGCGATGGAGTGCATCCTCGGCATCGAGAGTTCCTGCGATGAGACCGCCGCCGCGGTCGTCGATGGCGCCATGCGCGTGCGCGCGAGCGTGGTCGCGTCGCAACACGACCTGCACGCCGAGTACGGCGGGGTCGTGCCCGAGATCGCGAGCCGCGCGCACCTCGAGCGGATCCTTCCCGTGGTCGACCGCGCGCTGCGCGATGCGGGCGTCGATCGCGGCGACCTCGCGGCTGTTGCGGCGGGCGTGCGCCCAGGGCTCATCGGCAGCATCCTTGTCGGCGCAAGCGCTGCGAAAGGACTCGCGTGGGCGCTTGGAAGGCCGTTCTACGCGGTCGACCATGTCGCGGCGCATCTTGACGCGGGGCTTCTTCGCGCCAGCGACGCGCCCGTCGAGGGTCCCCGCGCGGAGGTCGGCGCCGCGCTCGGCCTTGTGGTCTCGGGCGGGCACACGAGCCTCTTCGCGCTTGCGGCCGATGGCTCCGTCGAGCTCCTCGGACGGACCATCGACGATGCGGTCGGCGAGGCGCTCGACAAGGCGGCGGCCATGCTCGGGCTTCCGCATCCTGGCGGACCGAACCTCGAGCGACTCGCGCGCGGAGGAAACCCCGATTCCCTGCGGTTCCCCGTGCCGCGCCTGCCGTCGCCGCTCGACTTCTCGCTCTCGGGACTGAAGACGAAGCTGCTCTACGAGGTCCGCGGCGTGCCGCAGGGGCGTGGCGCTGCGGCGACCTTCGCGCGCACCTGGGAATCGCTCGACGAGGCGCGGCGCGCGGATCTCGCCGCAAGCTTCCAGAAGGCCGCCTTCGCGCAGGTGCTCGACCGCCTCGACCGCGCGGCCGATGCCACCTCGCCCGCTGCGCTCTTCGTCGGTGGCGGCGTCGTCGCGAACGAGGTCCTGCGCGCGGGCCTCGCCGCGTGGTGCGAGGCCCGCGCCATTCCGCTCGTCGTTCCCGAGCGTGCCTACTGCGGCGACAACGCAGCCATGATCGCGGGGCACGCCGTTCGGCGCAGGCTGCGCGGCGACCCAGGCGACGGCCTTGCGACCCCCGCGGAGGCCGTGTCGCTTCTGGCGCGCGGCGTGCGCCCCGTGCGCGGCGCTCGCGTACAGTGAGCGTTCGCGCAGCTCCGCGCGCTCCGACCGACCCCGCTCCATGAACACGAATCCCAGAGAAGGCTCCAGCGACGGGCTCGGCGTGCAGGCCGAGCGCGCCGTCCTCGTCGGAGTGCGCGTGCGCGGCTCGCGCATGGACCACATCGATCCGCTCGGAGAGCTGCGGGCCCTCTCCGAGACAGCGGGCGCCGTTCCCGCGGGCGAGCTCATGCAGAACCGCGAGGCGCCGACGGGCCGCACCTATCTCGGCAAGGGCAAGGTCGAGGAACTCGCGGCGATGGTCGCCGAGCTCGAGGCGCGCATCGTGATCTTCGACAACGAACTCGCGCCGTCGCAGATCAAGGAGCTCGAGAAGGAAGTCAAGGTCAAGGTCATCGACCGCAGCGAGCTGATCCTCGACATCTTCGCCAATCGCGCCACCACCCGCGAGGCGCAGCTCCAGGTCGAGATCGCGCAGCTCGAGTACACGGCGCCCCGGCTGCGCGCGATGTGGTCGCACCTCGGGCAGGTGACGGGCGGCTCGCCCGTCGGCGTCGGCACGCGCGGCCCGGGCGA
>JBIKTI010000246.1:0-4810 GCA_044348205.1 Phycisphaerales bacterium
TCGACGCCCGCGCGCATCGCCTCGGCCTGCTTGAGCGGCGCGAGGCGATCGCCGATCTTCAGCCGCTCGAGCAGCGCCTGTACGGCTAGATGATTGATGTCGATCACCTCCGTTGCGCGCCGCCAGCGGAGATCCGACGCGTCGCCAGGCGCGGGCGCGCTGCCGCGGCCTGTGTCGACGCGGACCCGAAGCGTGCGCGCGTCGATGCGCTCGACGATCTGTGCGCCGCCCTCGGGCAGCGCTCCGATCGCATCGCCCTTGGCGCGCACGCGGAGCACGAGCGACCTGCGCGAGAGGAAGTCCTCGATCGGCGAAGCCTCGACGAAGGTCCCCGCGATGATGTCGAACCGCGAGGCCGCGTACGACGCATCGGCGTCGGCGCGCGTCGCGAGCCGCGAGACAAGGTCGCCGATCCCGATCGGCGTCGCACTCTCGACAAGCACGCCCTGCGCGTCGTAGAGCTCCTGCGCGGCCATCGGCATCAGCGAGTTGCGCACTTCGTAGCGAACGAGCTCGATCTCGCGACCGAGCACCTCGCGGCGCTCGACGCCCTTGCGCTCCATGGCGATGTCGACGAACACGAGCCCAGACTGCGCGTCGAGGAAGCGGTAGGAAACCTCTGCCGCGCCCGCCGCCTGCCGTGCGGCGATGAAGCCGCGCGCCGCGCGCGGCGGAAGATGCGCGCCCGCAGGCAGCGCGCGCTCCTCGACCAGAGCGCCACGCTCGATCGCGACGCGGCCGCCGTCGAGGAAGCGATAGAGGACGGAGTCGGCGCCGCCCTGCGCGACGCGCGCCTCGACGGCCACGCCCGACTCCGTCTCGATCAACGCGCTCTCGAGGTCGATCAGCGTCTCTTCGCCAAGCCGCGTGAAGCGAAGCTCGATCCGCGCCGTCGTGCGCAGCCTGTCGCCGTCGCGCTCGACCTTCTCGAACGAGCGCCCGCAGGGCTTCCCCGCGAGCGAGAGCGCGTAGAAGCGCTCCTCGACAGTGGACCAGTCCGCGTGCGCCGCGCGCGCGAAGGAGAGACTCCCGGACGCGAGACTCGCGATGCACAGCGCAGCGACCGCGACGCGCGCGAGGAGCGCGATGGCGCTGCAGCGGTTCACGCCTCCGCTCCCGCCTCGCCCGACGGGCCGCCCTGCGCCATCGAACGGAGCAGCGGGAACAGGATCACATCGCGGATCGATGCGCTGTCGGTCAACAGCATCACGAGCCGGTCGATGCCGATCCCGAGCCCGCCCGCGGGCGGCATGCCCACGCGCAGCGCCTCGACGAAATCTTCATCGAGCGTGCGGAAGGTCGACTCCTCGTCGTCTGCGCCCTTCAGCTGCTCGGTGAACTTCGCAAGCTGG
Organism: Phycisphaerales bacterium; assembly: GCA_044348205.1. Classification (GTDB taxonomy): domain Bacteria; phylum Planctomycetota; class Phycisphaerae; order Phycisphaerales; family SM1A02; genus QWPT01. The sequence continues at coordinate 1,353 of JBIKTI010000246.1, forward strand.
ATGTCGGGGTCGTTCAGCTCCGTGTACGCGGGCCCGACCTCCATGCCGCCGATGAAGATGTCCCAGCGACCGCAGAGCACAGGGTCGTCGCGGTGCGGCCGCGTGAGCGGCGAGATCGCGCTTGGATAATCGGTGACGAAGGTCGGCCGACACGGGTCGATCAACGGCTCAGCGCACTCCTCGAACACCTCGTTCACGACAAGCCAGTCGTCGAGCTTCGCCTCGTGATGGAGGCCAAGTTCGCGCGCCTTCGCGCGCACGGCCTTGAAGTCGCGCATGTCGCAACCAGCGCCGCGGCGGAAGAGCTCCTCGAACTTCACGCGCACGAACGGCTTCGCGTAGCCGATCGCGAGCTCGCCCCACGGGAGGACGGGGCCTCCGTTCGGCCCGTTCTCCTCTACGCGGAGCCCCGCGGCCTTGCGCTCCTCGACCATCGACACAGCAAGCTCGTGGATGAGGCTCTCGGTCAGCTCCATCATCGTGCCGTAGTCGCCGAAGGCCTCGTAGACCTCCATCGCGGTGAACTCGGGGTTGTGGCTGCGGTCGATGCCTTCGTTGCGGAAGTTGCGGTTGATCTCGTAGACCTTGCGCAGTCCGCCCACGAGGCAGCGCTTGAGGTAGAGCTCGGGCGCGATCCGCATGAAGAGCTGCATGTCGAGCGCGTTGTGATGCGTCGTGAACGGTCGCGCGGCGGCGCCGCCCGCGATCGGCTGCAGCACGGGCGTCTCGACCTCGAGATAGCCGCGCGCGTCCATGAAGCGGCGGATCCGCGAGATGATGCGCGACCGCATCGCGAAGACCTTCGCGGTCTCTGGGTTCGCGTACATGTCGACATAGCGGCGGCGATAGCGCAGTTCGGGATCCGACAGCCCGTGCCACTTCTCGGGCGGCGCCGCGAGCGACTTCGCGCCGAGCGACACGGAGGTCGCCCACACGCACACCTCGCCCTTGTTCGTGCGGCCGATCGGACCTTCGGCGACGAGGATGTCGCCATAGTCCGCGTGCTTCGCGAGTTCGAACGCCTGGGGCGACACGGCGGCCTTCGACACGCTCAGCTGAAGGTCGCCCGTCGCGTCGCGCAGGAACAGAAAGACGAGCTTGCCCATGTCGCGGTGCTGCACCACGCGGCCCGCGATCTTCACGGTCGCGCGGCCATCCGCCGCAGGCGCACCACCCGCCGCCTTCGCCTCCTTCGCGGCCGTCTCGTAGGCGACATGCGAGTCCTCGCTGAAGCGGGCGCGCGCATCGGAGAGCGAGAGCAGCCCGTCCTCGCGCTGGCCATACGGCTCGAAGCCGAGCTCGTCGCGGAAGCGCTTCAGCTTGGCGCGGCGCGCGGCGACGATCTCGGACTCGGAAAGCGGCGTGGGTTCCTCTGGAAGCGTCTCGGACATAGGCGGCAATCGTATCGAAGGCAGCCGTTTCCCGCCGCTTTGCGCTACGCTGTTCGGCTTCGGCCTCGAACGAGGCCTTCGTTCGAAGCCTGCGACTCCACGCTCACCCGATCATGCCTCCCTCACTCAAGCGACTCGGCATCCTCACAGGCGGCGGCGACTGCCCAGGCCTGAACGCGGTCATCCGCGCGGTCGCAAAGACCGCGATCCTGCAGTACGGGATCGAGGTGGTCGGCATCGAGGACGGCTTCCAGGGCCTCATCGAGCACCGCGTGCGCCAGCTGCACCAGAAGGATGTCAACGGAATCCTCACGCGCGGCGGCACGATCCTCGGCTCGAACAACAAAGCGAACCCCACCCGCTATTGCGTGGGCCGCACGGAGACGGGCGAACCGATCTGGAAGGATGTCACCGACCAGTGCCTCACCACGATCCGACGCGAGCGGCTCGACGCGCTCATCGTGATCGGCGGCGACGGAACGATGGCATGTGCGGCGCCGATCGCCGAGGCGGGAATCAATGTCATCGGCGTCCCGAAGACGATCGACAACGACCTCGTCGGCACCGAGATCACCTTCGGCTTCCTCACCGCGGTCGCCACCGCGACCGATGCGCTCGACCGACTGAACTCGACCGCAGACAGCCACCACCGCGCGATGGTCTGCGAGGTCATGGGCCGCAACGCGGGCTGGATCGCGCTCACAGCAGGCGTCGCCAGCGGCTCGGATGTCATCCTTCTCCCCGAGATCCCATTTGATCTTCGCCGCATCGCCGACGACATCGACCGCCGCATGCGCGACACAGGGTTCGCGATCGTCGTCGTCGCCGAAGGCGCTCGGCCGCTCTCGGGCAAGCAGGTCATCAGCCGCTACGACCCGACCAGCCACGACCCCGTCCGCCTCGGCGGCATCGGCAACCTCGTGGCAACCGAGATCTCCGACCTGACGGGCGTCGAGACCCGAACGACCGTGCTCGGCCACATCCAGCGTGGCGGCGCGCCGATCGCGTCCGACCGCATCCTCGCGACCAACTTCGGCTTCCATGCGATGGCCGTCCTCGCCAGCGGCAAGCGGAACCGCATGGTCGTGCGCGAGAACAACCTCTTCTCAGACATCGATCTCTTCGAGACCGTCGGCAAGCAGCGCCTTGTCCCGATCGACCACCCGCTCATCGCCGCCGCGCGCGCGATCGGCACAAGCTTCGGCGACGGCGCGGGCTCGATCACGCCGAAGCCGATTCCGAGCGCACTCGTCTAGACCCGAGCGACACACCGCCGCAAAGCCACCCGATCACCCCCCCGCACCCCAGGCTCCCCTCGGATTCACTCCGAGGGGAGACACCAGAGGGAGCCGCCGCAAGCGGCGACCGCTCAAAATCATGGACCCCGCGATCTTCCTCGACCGTGACGGAACCCTCGTCCCAGACGACGAGCGCGCGGGCAATCCCGCGGCTGTCACGCTTGCGGAAGGCGTCGCGCCCGCGCTCAGGCGGCTGCGCGATGCGGGATTCCGCCTCGTGGTCGCGACGAACCAAGGCGGCGTCGCGCGCGGGCGCTTCACGGAAGCCGATGTCGACGCCTACCACCGCAGGCTGTCCGACCTTCTCGACGACGCGACCGCGCTGAAGCGCACCATCGAGCGCTTCTACTACTGCCCGTTCCATCCGAAGGGAACCGTGCCCGAGTATGCGCGCGAGCACCCGTGGCGCAAGCCGCGCCCGGGCATGCTGCAGCAGGCGATCCAGGACATGGAGCTCGATGTCGAGCGCTCGTGGATCATCGGCGACTCGCCGCGCGATGTGGAGGCGGGCCGCGCGGCGGGCCTGCGCACCGTGCTCGTCTCGCGCGACCGCGCGCGCATCGCAGACGCCGCGCCCGACTACTCGGCGGCGACGCTCGCGGAAGCGGTCGAACTCGTCCTCCGCCATCGCGACGACGCCATCGTCGCGGCCACGACGCCGCTCGCCCGCTCACGCCGCTCGCGCACGCTCGGAAAGCGCCTCCGCCGCGACCGCGACAGCGAGCGCCTGCGCCGATCGCTCACGGAACTCACCGAGGAAGTGCGCGCG
>JBIKTI010000025.1:0-13899 GCA_044348205.1 Phycisphaerales bacterium
AACGACGAGAGGAGGAATCCTCCCTGCGCGCCTTCGGGCGGTCAGGTTCCCGCGCCGCGCAGACTCTGCGCGATGGCCGTCTCGTGAACCCGAATCGAGCGCTCGTCGAGCGCCTGCTTCGCGCGATGGAAGGCGTCCGCATCGACCGACCGCGGGTCGCTTGCGGCCAGTTCGCAGAGACCGCGGACCTCGGCCATGGCGCCCTCGAGCGCCGCGATGTACGCCCCGTCGAGCTCGCCGCGCACGCGCGCGAGCGCCTCGCCGATCCACTTGAGGTCGAGCTCCGAATGGACGCGGAGGTCGATGATGCGGTGGAGCGTCATGTCTGCCCGCGCGTGCTCCACGCTCTCCTTCTCGATGCGGTCGACCTCCTCCGCTGTCAAGCCATAGCTCGGCACGACCTGGATGGACGCCTCGCAACCGCTGCGCTTCTCGCGCGCGGATACCGAGAGCACGCCGTTCTGGTCGACGAGGAACGAGACCTCGACCTGCGGAATGCCGGCAGGCATGGGCGGAAGACCGCGGAGATCGAATGTGCCGAGCGAGCGGCAATGCTCGACGAGCTCGCGCTCGCCCTGCAGGACATGGATCCGCACGCTCGTCTGGCCGTCCTTCGAGGTCGAGAAGTGCTCGACCGCACGCGCGGGGATCGGGCTGTTGCGCATGATCAGCTTCGCGATGGCCCCGCCGACGGTCTCGATCCCGAGAGACAGCGGAATCACATCGAGAAGAAGAAGGTCGCGCCGCCCGCCCGCAACGATCGCGGCCTGCACGCTTGCGCCGAGCGCGACCACGCGGTCTGGGTCGAGCGCGACATAGGGCTCGCGGCCGAAGAATGCGCGCACCGCGGCCCGCACCGCCGCGAGGCGCGTCGAGCCGCCGACGAGGACGACGCGGTCGATCTCGCCGACCGCCGTCCGCGCGTCTGCGATCGCGCGTCGGCATGCGGCGATCGTGCGCGCGACGAGCGGTTCCGCGAGGCGATCGAGCTCCGCGCGATCGAGCGCGAACCGCCGCACCCCGCCCGCGCACGCTGCCTCGATCTCGACGGACGCGCTGTCGGAGAGCGCGATCTTCGCCTCCTCGGCCGCCGCAAGCAGCGCCGCGCGCGTGGAGGCGTCCTCGACGAGGCCGTCCGCGTGGGCCAGCCAGTGCGCAGCGATGGTGCGGTCGAGGTCGTCGCCTCCGAGGGCCGTGTCGCCAGCCGTAGAGAGCACCTGAAAGCAATCCGCACCTGTGCCGCCCTCGTTCGACGGCACGATGTCGAGGATCGTCACATCGAATGTGCCGCCACCGAGGTCGTACACGGCGATCCGCTCAGCGCGGGCCGTCTGGCCGATTCCGTAGGCGAGGCTCGCGGCGGTGGGCTCGTTCACGATGCGCACGGCCTCGAGTTCCGCAAGCCGCGCCGCATCGCGCGTCGCCTGGCGCTGCGCGTCGTCGAAGTAGGCGGGCACCGTGATCACGGCCCGACGCACGGGAACGCAGAGCTCCGCTTCCGCGATGCGGCGGAGCTCTCGGAGGATCTCCGCGGCAACCTCCTGTGGCGTCACGAGCCGCCCGTGAATCGAGAGCGCAGCCATGCCGCGCGGACCCTCGACCAGCGGGGTCGACGCGCCGCGTGCAAAGGCTGCGGTCTCAACGGCCGAGCGCCCCATCAGGCGCTTGGCGCTCGCAACGGTCTCCGCTGGGTGTGCCAGGCGCTCTCGCCGCGCCGAAGCGCCGACGACCGTCGACCCGCTGGCGAGAAAGCGCACGACAGAGGGCACGATGGCCCCGTCTGCGCCCCCGCCGAGAACGCGAGGCCCAGACGGGAAGCAGTAGGCAACCAGCGAGTTGGTGGTGCCGAGGTCGATCCCGACGATTGGGTCGCTTCGAAGCGGTTCGGAACTGCGCCCAGAGGCAAGAGCGGCGAACGACATGGGGGGCGATGGTAGGAGATCGACAGGCCCGAAACGCCAAGGCGGGTGACCAGAACCTACCTTTGATTCGGTTTTCACCCCATTCCACTACAACCGAGCCAGAAAGGCATGAACGATCAGGTAAGGTTCATGCCTTGCCAAGTGCCCCGAGCGAGGGACACTGTCGAGTTCCCAGTGCGCGAGAGTTTCAGCGCCGCCCAGACCTCTCATGCAGGATGGCCCCCGATGAACCCGCAGCCTCGAGTCGCGCAGTCTTCACTCGCTTCGGCCCCCGCTTCGGTCCCCGCGTCGGTCCTCGCTTCGGCCCTCGCACTCTGCCTCGCGTCTTCTTCGATCGCTGGGCCGACCTGGGATGTCGATTACGACGACGATGCGGGGCAGTCTGCGCCCAGCGCGCAGTTCATCACGATCAACTCCCCCATCGTCAACATCTTCGGCAGACTGACGGGCTACGGCTTCACAGGCACGGACCTCGTGGACATGTACGCGTTCGAGGTGGTGGCGCCCGCCATGTACGCCATCTCGACAGCGGGAGGATCGCTCGGCGGAGAGGCGGACTTCGACACGCAGCTGTTCCTCTTCCGCAGGAAGGGCGGCAACGGCAACAACCAGCGCGCCGTGGCGCTGAAGGCGAACAACGACGCAGCGGATGGCGTCTTGGGCTCCCGCATCGGCGAGGGCGCGTCGAGTTCGAACTTCGTGTATCTCGCCCGAGGGATCTACTTCGTGGCGATCACGGGCTCAGGGATGGACGCCGTCTCCAACCTCGACAGTTCGATCTGGGAAGACCTCGGCACCTTCGGCGAGACCGTCAACGGCGAGGAACACGAGTTGAGCGACTGGCAGGGCTCTGGCGCCATCGGCGAGTACAGCATCCGTCTTCAGGCCGTGCAGGGCTTCGTGCCCGCACCCGGCGCAGTCGCAGTCCTCGGCCTCGGGGCAATCGCGCAGCGCCGCCGTCGCGTCGGGCGCTGAGCGGTCCACGCGCCCCTCTCCCCGCCGTCAGGGCTTCGCCTCGGCAATCGCGCGCATCCCTGCGGCCAGCGACTGGCTGGTCCTCGCAGGCAGGTGCGCGTCATGGTCCGATTGTGAAGCCGAGCTCTTGTCGGACCGCGCGCTGGAATCGCTCCCTCGCGCACGGGTTGCCCTCGAGGGCCTCGGCCAGGATCAAAGCCTCGGCCAGGATCAAAGCCTCGGCCAGGATCAAAGCCTCGTCCGCGCGGTCATACCGCCGCGGAAAGCCCCCGCCCGCCCTGCTGGCCTGCGTCGCATCCGACGAATTGCTTGAGTTTGGCGATACCGCGGTGCTTCCAGTTGTTGATGGTCGAGACCGGGACGCCCAACGATCGGGCGGCAGATTGATAGTCGAGCCCTTCGCACACGATCAAGCGGATCGCTGCCTGTTCCTCCGAGGTGAGCCGCTCGCGCATCGCAGCGAGCACCCCATCGAGCGCTGCATCGGCAGGCGAACCGCCGACACCCGTGCGGGACTCGATAGACCCCGTACCCGCGGCAAACTGGGCTTCGCAGCCCGTGGCAGCCCCCGCATCCACGGCCCAATCGCCACGCGCGGCGGCTGCGGCGCGGGCAGACTCCTCAAGGACGACCTTGTACCGCGCAGCCCGCTCGTGCCGCCGCTTGAGCAGGTTCTCAGCGATGCGCAGGAGATAGGCAACGGAGACGGTCATCCTTTCGAGGTTCCTGACGCGGAACAGACGAATGAAGGCCTCGTGGGCGATTTCCTCGGCCTCGCCGTCGCTCACGGAGCGTCGGACAAAGGCGTAGACCCTGTGGTAGGCGTCGCGATAGAGCGCCGCGACCAGCTCTTCGCGCGTGGAGCCACTTGCCTCGCCGTCCTGGTCGAGGCGATCGAGGCCGCATCCCTGCGTCGCGGTCGCTTGCATAGGCGGAGACTCTACCGCCGCCTCGCGGGCGCCCCGCGAAGGCACAGGCCCATTCGCGACGATCGGAGGGGAAACCCGTAGCGAGGGCACTCTCGAACCCTCGGAGTCGCGCAGGAATCGCGCGCACGGGGCCGAGAATCCTCCTCCACCCCTCTCGCCGATGGCCTCTGCGCGCTCCTCGCCGGGGCGCGCGCAACGCGTGGGCGCCGCGACTCGATCCACTGGCATTCGTCGCATCTGCATGGGTCGCGCTCCAAGGTGGACGCGGATCCACGCAGATGCGTGCGATCCCAGGGTGCTCGCGGGCGAGTCCCCGTGGCGCTGCCATCCACCACGCGCGCCGACAAGGCAATCTCCCGACTCCGAACCTGCTTTCGGGCAATTCGCGGAAATCCGCGATCCCATGGGAAGCGCCCTCGCCTGAACGCAAAAAGCGCCCGCGCAGAGGTGTCGCACGGGCGCTCGGAGAGTTTCGATGACGCGAAGGGTGGCGTTGATTCGGCGACTGCGTCGTGGGCTTCGGCGACTGCGTCGTGGGCTTGTGCGACTGCGTCGTGGGCTTCGGCGACTGCGTCGTGGGCTTCGGCGACTGCGTCGTGGCATCCGTGCCACGGACGCGGTCACCGCGGAGCCGCGGTCCGTCACGGCTTCGCACCCTTTGTCTCGTCGCGTGTTGGGTCGGCGCGCCACGCGAGTCCGCGCCGTCCGGTCCGTTGCATGCGGGCGCGCTCCATGCGCCCGTGCAGAGATCGGAAGAACCCGTCTCACTCGCGCGGCGCGTCCATGCACCGCACGCACGGAGAACTCCCCACGGATGGAATCTCTTTCGCCGCTTGTGGTGCCGCAGTCCCCGCTCGGCGCGCGATCAACGGCGCGGTCCGGCCTCTGGCTGCGCGTCGATCACATCGCGGAACTGGCGCATCGCGATCTCGGCGCACCAGCGCCGCAGCGCCTCCACGGAGTCGTCTTCGCCGAGCACGACGAACTTCGACTTGCGTCCGCGATCGACGACAGTCAGCTCCGAGCGCGTGGCGCCAGCGCCCGCCTCAGACGGCCGCTCCTCGAATCCCGTCGCGCGAACACGCGCAAGAAACTCCGCGAGATCGGCGGCGTCGAGCTCGGTGCGGAACCGAACCTCGCGCATCGAGGCGGGCAAGCCACCGCTCGCGCCGAACGAACCGTCCTTCGCGACCTCGTAGTACGCAGCGCGGCCCTCGTCCTCGACCGTCCAGCGATAGGTGAGTTCGAGACCCTCTGTTCGATCGACGCCGCGCTGCGCCGTCGCGCAGCCGGCGAGGGCGCCCGCCGATGCAAGGACGACGAGCGCGGCACGCGCGGCGTGCACGCGGATCATCGCGGTGTCCCCGCATTGCCTTTCGCCGCAGCGGGGCTTGCGAACCGTGCGTAGGGGTCCGCACCAAGGTCGTAGCGCAGCGGAAGCTCTGCGAACTCGGCGAACGCCTCGTCGCTCGCCCACCCGAGCGACGCGACCGCGCGGATCACCCCGCGCAACGCCTTCTCCTGCTCGCCGCCCGCCGCGTAGCGACGCACGAACGCATACCGCTCGCCCTCGGCGTGCACCTCGAGCGTGGCGAGCACCTCCCCCGCCCCAACCTCGATGAGCGAAGGGTCTCCGCGCGTGTCGGCGAGCGCGGGGTCCGCGAAGCCCGCGGAGACGAGCAGCGACCAGACATCGCCCATCTGCTCGCGCGACAGGCGCCTCAGACGCGCGGGCCGTGCCCCCGTCTCGGGCACGCGGTCCGTCTCGCCGTGCAGCGATCCATCGGGAAGCAGCACGAACCGGGTGGCGCGCTCCTCGACCTTCGGTCGGTCGACGACGCCACGGCCCGGGCTCGTGCGGATCTCTAGCCACAGGTCCGAAGGTGCAGACGCGATCGGATCGACCGCAGGCGATGTCGCGGGGCCGCGTTCCGCGCCTCGAGACGCGCAGCCGGCGCCTACCGCCACGCATGCGGCGAGCGCCGCGAAGCCCAGGATCGTTCTCGCCGTTCGCGCGGGGGAATGCATGGCCGCAGCGTAGCGGAAGCGACGCACCCGATGCGCGCCCATCGCCACCGCGAGCCGCTACGCTGCGCCCCCATGCGCACGAGCGTCCTCTGGATCAACGACTACCTCGACACGCCTGCCGACGCCTCGGAGCAGGCGGCGGCGCTGACTTCCGCAGGTCTCCCGTTCGATGGCGGCGACATGGCGGAGAACGGCGAGCCGTGGCAGGAGATCGAGACGACCTCGAACCGCGGCGACTGCCTCTGCCATGTGGGCATGGCGCGCGAGGTGGCGGCCGTCACGGGGCGTGCGGTTCGCATGCCGAGCGCAGCGCCGAAGTCGACGGGTTCCGTGGCTGCGGCAGAGCGGATCCGCGTCACCAACCACGAGCACGCGCTCTGCCCGCGCTACACGGCGCGCGTCATCACGGGCGTCAAGGTCGGTCCCAGCCCCGAGTGGCTGCAGCGGCGCCTGATCGCGATCGGGCAGGTCCCGCGCAACAACGTGGTCGATGCCACGAACTTCGTCCTGTTCGAACTCGGGCAGCCCACGCATGTCTTCGACCTCGCAACGCTCGCGGGGGGCGAGATCCACATCCGCCGCGCGCGCGCCGGCGAGGAGTTCCTGCCCCTCGGCGCCGACGCGAAGGATGTCAAGCTCTCGTCGGCAGACCTCGTGATCGCGGACCGCGACCGCGCCGTCGCGCTCGCGGGCGTCAAGGGCGGCGCCCTCGCGAGCGTCACGGCCTCGACCACCGACCTCGTCCTCGAGGCAGCGACCTTCGACCCGGTCAGCGTGCGCAGCACGAGCCGCCGCCACGGCATCGCATCCGACTCGTCGTATCGCTTCGAGCGCGTGGTGCACCCCGCCGAGATCGACCCAGCCGCAGACCGCCTCGCCGCGCTCATCCTCGAGATCGCAGGCGGCACGCTGCTCGAGGGCGTCGTCGCCGACGGCGCCCCGCTGCCCGCTCCGCGCACGATCACGCTGCGGCCCGCGCGGGCGCGCCAGGTCCTCGGGTTCGGCATCTCGACCGCGCGCATGGTGGAGCTCCTCACCACGCTCGGCTTCTCGCCGCGCGTCGAGGCCAGCGGCGCCGACGAGGTGATCCACACGACAGCGCCAGCGCGTCGCGTCGATGTCGAGCGCGAGATCGACCTCATCGAGGAGATCTGCCGCCTCAACGGGCTCGACGCCGTGCCCGTCGCGGACACGCTTCCGATCCGCGTCGAGCGGCAGAACCCCGTTGAACGCGGCATCCGCGCCGCGAAGGACCTCCTCGTCGGCATGGGCTTCATCGAGACCATCACGCACTCGCTCGTCGGCGAGCGCTCTGCGGAGGCGTTCCTGCCCCAGGGCGCGTCGCTCCTCAGGGTCGACGACGAGCGCGCTGGAGGCGAGCCTGCCCTGCGCCCAAGCGTCGTGACGAGCCTGCTCCGCGTCCGACGCCACAACGAGGACCAGGGCGCGTCGAACCTTCGGCTCTTCGAGTGCGCGAGCGCCTTCCACTACGCGGCGGGCGCGCACATCGAGCGACCGACTGTGGCGCTGGTGGCGGACGCGCCCGCCGACGCGCGCGATGCGCAGGGCGCATATCGACTGATGCGCGGCGTGGTCGAGCGCCTGCTCAGGCTCGTCGCGCCGCGCACGGCGCGCGTCGAGTTCGCGCCGCAGGGCGCAGGCGGAGCTGCATGGCTCTCCGTGGGCGCGCGGGTCGTCGTCGATGGCGTCGACATCGGGTGCGTCGGCATCGTCGATGCGCGCGTGGCGAAGTCCCACGGCGTCGAGCGCCCAACCGCAGCCGCGGAGATCGAGCTTCGTCCGCTCCTCGCTGCGTTCCCCCCCGAGAACGCTGCGGTCGATCTCCCCGCCTTCCCCGCCGCGGACCGCGACATCTCGGCGATCGTGGCGGAGAGCGTCGCGTACGGCGACATCGAGCGCGAGATCCGCGGGCTTCGGCTCGCGGACCTCGAGTCGATCGCGTTCGTCACGAACTTCCGCGGCAAGCAGATCGGCGACGGCAGGAAGAGCGTGTCGCTGCGACTTGTCTTCCGCAAGCCCGACGGCACGATGACGAGCGAGGAGGCCGATCGGTCGGTGGCGCGCGCGATCGAACGGCTGCGCGACGCACTCGGCGCGGAGGTCCGCTCGTGACGGGCGACCTCGGCGCGATGACGGTCGCGGGCTACCTCGACGCCCTCGCCGCTGCGCAGCCTGTGCCGGGAGGAGGCGCGGTCGCCGGCATGACGCTCGCGCAGGCGAACGCGCTTGGGGCGATGGTCGTCGGCTACGCGATCGGGAAGCAGAAGTTCGCGGCGCACGACGCTGCGCACCGCGCGGCGCACGAGCGGTTCGAGCGCGGTCGACGCGCGGCGATCGAGCTCGCGAACGGAGACGCAGAGGCGTACGAGCACCTGAATCGGCTGTGGAAGCTGCCGAAGGAAGACCCTGGCCGCGCGGGTTTCGCAGACGCCGTGCGCGCCGCGATCCGTGCGCCCGAGGAGACGCTTCTTCTCGCGAAGTCGACCCTCGACGCGCTGGCGACCCTCGCGGGCACCACGAGCGCGAGCCTCGCGAGCGACCTCCGCATCGCAGTCGACCTCGCGACCGCCGCCGCGCGCGCGGCGCAGGAGAATGTGCGCATCAACCTGCCGTCGGTCGCCGACGAATCGGAGCGCGCCGAGATCGCCTCGCGCACCGAGGCCACGCTCGCAGCGTGCGAGTCGAAGGCGCGCGACCTGATCGCACGGGCGTGACGACACGGGCCCGCGTTGCGGACGGGGCGCAGTGTTCATCCGCACCAAAGCTCGCCGCCGCAGCGGCGAGCGCTCAAATCAGTGCTCCACGCGGTGCCCGAGGAACTCGGACACCTCGGCGACCTTCGCGGTCACCATCGCCTCGTCGCGCGCCTCGAGGTTGAGGCGCAGCAAGGGCTCCGTGTTCGACATGCGGATGTTGGCCCACCAGTCGCCCGCGTCGATCGAGAGGCCGTCGAGCTCGTGGGTCTTCGCGCGCGGATACGCGGCCTTCAGCCGCGCGAGCGCTCCCAGCTTGTCCTCGTTCTCGAAGTTGATCTCGCCCGACTGGACATAGCGCCTGCACGGCGCGATCAGCTTCGACAGCGGCTGCTTCGCCCCCGCGAGCGCCGTCACGACGGCCGCGAACGCGCGCGCGCCCGAGTCTGTGTTCCACATGTCGGCGAAGTAGAAGTGCCCAGAGAGCTCGCCGCCGATCGAACCACGCGACTCCGCGAGCTTCGCCTTCATGAACACATGGCCGACCTTGCTCTCCACGGGCACGCCGCCATGCTCGCGGATGATCTCGGGCACGCTGCGCGAACTGCGGAGGTCGTAGACGACAGCGCTGCCAGGAGCCTGCGCAAGCGCGTCCTGCACGAGCCACGCGAGAAGGATGTCGCATCCGATCGGCCGCCCCTTCTCGTCGAGCACGATGCAGCGGTCGGCGTCGCCGTCGAAGCAGAACCCCGCGTCGAATCCGCCCTTCGCCATCACGGCCTGCAGGTCGCGCAGGTTCGACTCGACGAGCGGATTGGGCTCGTGCACGAACTCGCCCTTCGAGTTGTCGAAGTGGATCTTCTCGACCTCGAGTCCCTTGATGCCGTCGAAGACCTTCGGCATCATCGTTCCCGCCATGCCGTTCGACGCGTCGACCGCGATCTTCAGCGTGCGCTCGCCCGAGAGGACGCGCGCGTCGACGAACGACATCAGATGCGCGCGGTAGTCGGCCCAGAGGTCGCGCGTCTCCTCGCGCCCGCCGAGAGGCTTCGCCTTCTCGCGCTCCGTGAGCGCGGCGAGACGCTGGATCTCGGCAAGACCCGTGGCCTGGCCGACGGGCTTCGCGCGCGCCTTCGAGATCTTGAAGCCGTTGTAGTTCGCGGGATTGTGCGAGGCCGTGACCTGCACGCCGCCCGCGCAGCCGAGGTGGTTGATGGCGAACGACACGAACGGCGTGTCGACGAGCCCGAGGTCGACGACATCTGCGCCCGCGTCGCGCATCCCCTGCTTCAACTCCTTCGCGAGGCTCGGCGAACTCTTGCGCATGTCGCGGCCGACGCAGATCGTGCGCGACATCGGGTCGAGGAGCCCCGCCGCAGCTGCCTCGGAGAGGAGGAACTGCGCCGTGGCGAAGCCGACCTGCCAGGCGATGCCCTCGTCGAGGGGCTTCGGGTAGATGGCGCGGATGTCGTAGGCCTTGAAGACTTTCGCAAGCATGAGGTGGTTTCTATCGGACGCACGGCCGCGCGTGGGGCAGGATTTCCACTCCTGCGTGAAGATTCGCCCTTCCGCGCCGTGCGGGATTTCAGGCCTCCAAATCACCGGCCGATCTCGCTATCCTTGTCGATTCTTCGCGGCGAGCGTTCGCCGGAGGAACAGCACCCACGCGCGTGGCAGCGCGGGGCCATCACGAAAGCGCGGTCGGTACGAACCCGCCGCACCCCACAAGCGCCCTTTGGACGGGCGGGACCGCCACACCCGCAGCGTCGGTGTCGCTGGAGAGCAAACACATGGCTTCTCTTGTTCAGGAACTCATCGAGGCAGGCATCCACTTCGGTCAGCGTCGCAGCAACTGGAACCCGAAGATGGCGCCGTACATCCACGGCGTCCGCAACCAGATCCACATCGTGGATGTGCGCGAGTCGATCAAGGGCCTCCTCCTCGCCAAGCGCTTCATCGAGAAGACCGTCGGCCAGGGCAAGGATGTGTGCTTTGTCGGAACCAAGCGCCAGGCGCGCGGCCCGATCGAACAGTACGCGGCCGATGTCCAGATGCCGTTCGTCACCGAGCGCTGGCTGGGCGGAACGCTGACGAACTTCCGCACCATCCGCGAGCGCCTCAAGCGCCTCGACGAGCTCGACCGCCTGGTCGAGAGTGGCGAGATGAAGAACTACTCGAAGAAGATGGAATCGCAGTTGATGCGCGAGCGCAAGAAGATCCAGCGCAACCTCGGCGGCGTGCGCGCGATGACGCGTCTTCCCGGCGCACTCGTGGTGGTCGACACCAACCGCGAGAAGAACGCGCTCCTCGAGGCGCGCTCGCTCGGCATTCCCACCGTGTGCCTCGTCGACACGGACGGCGACCCCGACCTCGTCAACATCCCGATCCCGGGCAACGACGACTCGATGCGCACGATCGATGTCGTGATCCGCGAGCTCTGCGACGCCGTGAAGAAGGGCAGGGAAGGCCGTGCGACCTCCGCTGGCGAGGCTCCCACAGCCGAGGGCGGCGAGGGCGCTGCGCGTGGAGAAGGTCGTGGCGAAGGTCGTGGCGAAGGTCGCGGAGAAGGTCGTGGCGACGCTGGCCCTGGCCGACGCCGCTCGACCCGCAGCCGCTTCCGTGCAGAGGGCGATGCCGTCGCCTCCACGGAACCGACCGAAGGCTCCTGATCAACTGATCCCGATTCGTCGGGCTTCCCCAACAGAGTGAATCGAAGCGCGGCATGCGCGCGTTACGCCGTGAGCCGCAAGAAAGAGGAACCTATGAGCACTGTCAATATCAGCCCCAAGGATGTCATGAAGCTCCGCGACCGCACGGGTCTCGGCATGGGCGACTGCAAGAACGCCCTCGTCGAGACGAAGGGCGACATGGAGGCCGCCGAGAAGCTCATCCGCGAGAAGATGAAGGGCAAGATGGACGCCCGCACAGACCGCGCTGCGGGCGAAGGCTGCGTCGCCGTGGCGATGGGCAACGGCAAGGTCGCGATCGTCGAGATCCGCTCGGAGACAGACTTCACAGCACGGAACGAGGAGTTCCGCGCCATGGCGGCGGATGTCGCCAAGCTCGCGCTTGGCCATCCTGCGGGCCCCGTGACTGCGAACCAGCCGATCGTCGACCGCGTCGATGTCGTGCGCCTCAAGACGGGAGAGAACATCTCCTTCGCCCGCGGCGAGGTGCTCGAGGGCGGCTCGTTCGCGAGCTATGTCCACCACGACTCGAAGCTCGGCGTCGTCCTTCAGTATGAGGGCGGCGAGATCCCGGCCGATGTGGGAACGGGAATCTGCCAGCACATCGCGGCCGCTGTTCCGACGCCGTCTGCGATCGACGCCGACCGCCTCGACCCGGCGGTCGTCGCAGCCAAGCGCGCAGAGGCCGTCGCGGAGGCGCAGGCCTCGGGCAAGCCCGCCCAGATCGCTGAGAAGATGGCGGAGGGCAAGCTCCGCAAGTTCTTCGAGGAAGTCACCCTCCTCGGCCAGCCCTATGTCCGCGACGACAAGATGCAGGTCGGCCAGGTTGTGCCGAAGGGCGTCAAGCTCGTGAAGTTCGTGCGCGTGCGGCTTGGGCAAGACTAGGTTTGAGCGGTCGCCGCTGCGGCGGCGAGTCGAGGTTTGAGCGGTCGCCGCTGCGGCGGCTTCCTCTGGCGTGAATGTTGATTTCGACCGCGCCGCTTTGCGGGGCGAGTTTGAGCGGTCGCCGCTGCGGCGGCGAGTCGGGGGTTGAGCGGTCGCCGCTGCGGCGGCTTCCTTTGGCGTGCATGAAGTTTCGACCGCCCCGCTTTGCGGGGCGGTTTTTTGTTGCGAGGTGCGGCTGTGGCGGGCGGATCGCGGCATCGCCCCTTGCGTCCCCGATTGACTCGCGCAATTCATGCGCGTCGGCCGATATCACTCTCCAACTTGCGGAGGAAGGCCATGCGTTTCCACGACCGACTGTCCCGTTCCGTCCTCGGCTCCATCGCCCTCGTCGTCGCCCTCGTCGTCGCCATCGCAGGCGGGGCGTCGGTGGCCCGCGCAGACCTCGCTGCGGACCTCGCGGAGATCGCCAGAAAGTCGGGCATCGCGACCCAGCGGATCGCCTACTCGGTCCACGATGTGCGCCTCAACCAGGACCTCGCGGGCCTGAACGCGCTCGCGCCGATGGCGCCCGCCTCGAACATGAAGGTCGTGACGACCGGTGCGGCCCTCGTGGCGCTGGGCAGCGACTTCCGCTTCGAGACCACGCTTTGGCTCGACCGCGCCAACGGAAGCGTCCGCCTCACGCTCGTCGGGAGCGGCGACCCCGCGCTCGACGACCCTGAGCTTCGCGCGCGCGATCCGCACGGGATCGAGGAGCTCGTCAAGCTCTGGGCCGAGGCGCTGCGCACGCAAGGCGTGACGCGCGTCGACGAGCTCGTCGTCGACGCGCGCATCTTCGACGCGGAGGGCTACCACCCGTCGTGGCCGAAGGAGCAGTATCCAAACGCCTACTGCGCGCAGGTCTGGGGCCTCAACCTCGCGCGCAATGTGGTCGGGATCACGCCAAACCCGGCGGGCGGCGGCAAGCCATCCGTGAGCTTCACTCCCGCGTTCGAACTTCCCGTCGCGCGCAACAACGCCACCTCGAACGCCAAGGCGAAGTTCAGCTTCTCCGCGTCGCGCCCCTTCGACTCGAACGCGCTCACGCTGCGCGGCAATGTCGACAAGCGCCCCACCGCGCCGCTTGGGCTCACCGTGCACAACACCCCTGCGCTCACGGCTGACTTCATGCAGCGTCGCCTCGCGCAGCACGGCGTCTCCGTCTCGTCGGCGCGGGTCGCCCGGGCAGACGACCCGCGTGCCGCTGGCGCCATCGTCCCGCCCGTCCACGCAACGCCGATCGCGACCGTCCTCGAGCGCGCGAACACCGACAGCGAGAACCTCTACGCCGAGGCGCTCCTCAAGCGGATGGGCGCGGCTATCGCCAATGTCTCGGCCGCGGCCGCAGACACGCGCCCCGACGCGTCGTTTGTCTCTGGCAGCTGGACGAACGGCCGCGCTGCGCTGCGCGCCGCGATCGCAGAGGCCCTGGGCCCCGAGATCCTCTCCGAGTGGACCCTCGATGACGGCAGCGGTCTCTCGCAGGAGAACAGGCTCACTGCATCTGGGCTCACGGAGTGGCACGCCACCTTCGCGCGCGACCCGAAGCTCGCCTCCGTCTACTTCGGAAGCCTCGCCATCGCGGGCAAGACAGGCACCGTGCGGCGACGCTTCCCCGACCTGTCCGACAGCCAGGTCGAGGTCCGCTGCAAGACGGGCTACATCCGCGGCGTGAGCACGCTGAGCGGGCTGGCCATCGCACCCGACGGCCGCGCGATCG
>JBIKTI010000247.1:0-4805 GCA_044348205.1 Phycisphaerales bacterium
CTCCTGCAGGATCCCGCCGTCGAACTCCCCTGCGCGCCTCTCGACGAGCCTGTACTCGCACCCCGCTCCCACCCCGAAACGGACCATCCGCGCGGGCGCGCGATCCTCCGCCGCGAGCTGCGAGACGGCCTCGAGAAGCGGCGGGTTGTCGCCGTTCACGACGCCGACGCCCGACGAGGCCACCCCCGCGAGAATCGACGCCTTCTCCGTCGCGACCGCCTCGACCGACCCAAGCCCCTCGAGGTGCGCACGGCCAGCAAGCGTCACGATCACGGCCTCGGGCTCGACCATCTCCGTCAGCGGGAGGATCTCGCCCGGGTGGTTCATGCCGATCTCTGCGACAAGGAAGCGGGCCTCATCGGGCGTCGACAGAAGCGTGAGCGGAACCCCGATGTCGTTGTTGAAGCTCTTGGGGCTTGCATGCGTCGGCCCCACCGCGGCGAAGATTCCCTCGAGGAGCCTTCGCGTGGTCGTCTTTCCAGCGCTGCCCGTGACCGCCGCGACCCGCAGCCGCAGCAGGCTCCGTCGCCATGCGTGCGCGATCTGCCCCAGCGCACGCCGCGTCGACGCGACGCGGAGAAGGCCGAACCCCGCGGGAAGCGCTGCGAGCGTCGCCTCATCGGGCAGCGCTTCGACGATGGCGAAGGCAGCGCCGCCCCGTGCGGCCTCGCCAACGAAGGCGTGGCCATCGAAGCGTTCTCCCCGAAGCGCGACGAAGCAGGACCCCCGCCTCAGTCCGCGCGTGTCGGTCGTCAGCGCGACCGCCTCCGAGGAGGGACGACGCGCGACCTCGGCGCGCGTCGCGAGGACGATCGCCTGGAGCGACGGACAATGGACCTCGTACGCGCCTGCGCCGCTTGCTTCAGTCATATGGGTCGACCTCCGTGTCTCGCCCGAGCCAGCCTCCGCGGCAACGCACGCTGCCCGGGTCACGCGCCGTGCGCCGACAGGCGCCTGCGCAACGCTTCCTCCGCCTCCCTGCGATCGTCGAAGCGACGCTTCTCCGAACCGATGATCTGGTAGTCCTCGTGGCCCTTGCCGGCGATGAGCACGATGTCGCCCTCGCGCGCGGTCGCCACAGCGAACGCGATCGCCTCCGCGCGGTCGACCTCGACCTTGACGCGGCCGCGCGCATCCTCAGAGACGCCCGTGAGGATCTCGTCGATGATCGCGCGCGCATCCTCGGTGCGAGGATTGTCGCTCGTCACGATCACCTCGTCTGCACCTTCGCACGCCACCCGCGCCATGCGCGGACGCTTGGTCCTGTCCCGGTCGCCACCGCAGCCGAAGACCACGCGCAGTCGCCCCCCTGCTGGAACGGTCGGCCGAAGGGCGTCGAGCACATTGCGCAGCGCGTCGTCGGAGTGCGCATAGTCGACGAGGACGCTGAAGCCCGCGCCCGGCACGGAGACAGGCTGGAGCCGTCCTGGCGGCGCGGAGCATGCCGCGAGCGCTGCGCCGAGGCGCGCGGGTTCGACGCCCAACACGCTGGCAGCGGTCGCAGCCTGCAGCGCGTTCATCGCGTTGTGCCGACCCACGAGCGGCAGCTCGAACTCGAAGAGACCCCACGGGCCGCGGAACGCCACCGACATCGAAGCAGGCCCCATGGCGTGAACGGTCGCGAGGCAATCGGCCTTCGGGTCGACGAGGCTCGTGCGCAGGACGCGCGCACCGCTCGCGCGAGCGGCCTCGAGCATCGTCGCGTGCCAAGGATCGTCCATGTTCACGATCGCGGTTCCCTCTGCGCCGAGCATGGAGAAGAGCCGCGCCTTCGCGGCCGCGTAGCGCTCCATGGTGCCGTGGTAGTCGAGGTGATCGCCCGTCAGGTTCGAGAAGATGCCGATCCTGAAACGCGTTCCCGCCACGCGATGCTGGTCGAGCGAGTGGCTCGACACCTCGATCGCAGCCGCGCGACAGCCGTTCTCGACCATGCGGGCGAACAGTTCGGCAAGCTCGAGCGCGGGCGGGGTCGTCAGGCTCGACGGGACGCGCACGCGCCCGTCGTCCGTCTCGACCGTGCCGACAAGACCTGCCCGAGTTCCCGCTGCCGAGAACAGCTGCTGCACGAGGTACGAAATCGTTGTCTTTCCGTTCGTGCCCGTCACGCCGACCACATCGAGCGTGGAGGTCGGCCTGCCGTGGAAGCGCTCGGCGAGAATCGCCGCCGCCGCCGCCGGGTCGTCGCACGAAAGCCAGGCCACCCCTTCGGGAAGCCCGCCATCCGACGGCACAGCCTCGGCCGGAGCCGCGATCGCGACAGCCCCTTGTCGAAGCGCATCGGCGATGTAGGCGCGCCCATCGGTCTTGGTTCCCGCACGCGCGAAGAAGAGCGCGCCCTGCTTCACGCGCCGCGAGTCCTCGGCAAGGCTCCAGATGACGGGGTCTGCGCCCGTCAGGAGTCGCACCGTCCCCGCCTCGCGCGGAAGCGCCTCGATCAGCGTCGACAGTTTCATCGCTCTCCCTTCCTCGCGTCGTCCGACGCACCAGATGGTTCATCGACAGCAGCATCGATCGGCAGCGGATCGGCGACGCGTCCGCGGGCGAACTCGACGAGCCTCGGAAGCACGAGCCTGCGCAGCACGATCTTGCCGCAGGCGGCGATCGGAATCGCAAGAAGCATCCCGTACACGCCCGCGACCGAGCCACCCGCGAGGATGGCCACGACGATCGTCACAGGGTCGAGGTTGGTCGCCTTCCCCGCGATCACAGGTGTCAGGAGATAGCCCTCGATCGTCTGCACGACCGCGAAGACGAGCGTCGGCCAGAGCAGCATGCCCCAGATCGCCATGCGCGCCTCTGGCGGAAGGCCGAACTGGTCGACGACGAGGAGGATCACGGCAAAGGGCAGCCCAACGCCGCCGAGGTACGGCACGATCGAAAGTGCGCCCGTGAGCAGGCCGAGCGCGATTCCGTAGGGCACGCCGCAGAACTGCCAACCGATCGCGAACATCACGCCCATGAGCAGGCAGATGACGATGCGGCCACGCACGAAGCCCGCCACCGCGCGGTCCATCTCGCCGATCAGCCCCATGATCGAGTCGCGCCGCTCGTCGGGGATGAGCTTCGAGAAGAAGCCCGTGATGTCTGGCCAGTAGACGCTGAAGTAGAAGAAGTAGAACGGAATGAGGAACGCGACGAGGCTGATCTGCAGCACCATGAGCGCGAAGGAATAGACCTGCTTCGATCCCGCCCCGAGGAGCGCGAGCAGTGGGTTGTCGCCGCTTGCGCGCCGCATCGATTCAGGCAACTGCGCGATCGCGTCGCCGACCGTGCCTGGCCTCGGAGTCGCAGCGTCACTCTGCGTCCCTGCGCCTCCGGTCTCGCCCGCTGTCGCGGCTGCGCCCTGCTGCCGCTGCGCGGGTTCCTCGCGCGCCTCGGCTTCACTCGGCCCCGGCTGCGCAGCACTCAACCTCGGCTGCGCAGCGTCGTCGGGGCGAGCAGCCGCTCCGTCGAGTCCCGCCGCCGGCGCCGACTCGTCGCCGTTGCCGTCGCCGATGCCGTCGCCACCCTTCAACGGATGCAGGAACCGATCGAGGAAGGTCCGCGCGTCTCCCTGGTACTCCGTCGGCAGCGTCTCTACCAGCCTGACCAGCGCTGGGTCGTATCTCCCGCCGCGCAGCCCAGAGGCAAACGAAAGCGTCTGGCCGACCGCGATGGGGATCACGATTGCGAGCAGCACCGCGAGGAGGGTGCCAAGCGCTGCGAGGATGGTGGTGACAGCGACAGGTCTGCTGAAGCCGCGCCATCGCGTCATGCGCGCAACCACGGGCTCCACGAGGTAGGCGAGCGCGAGCGCGACGAGGAGCGGAACCGTCACGGTCCGCATCGCGTAGCCTGCGTAGACGGTGCCCGCCACGATGCCGATGACCAGGATGTCCCGCACGGGCTGAAGATGCCAGAGATGCGCCGTGCGCGGGTCGAATCCGCGGTCGCGCGCAGGGAGATCCGCTTCGCCGTGCGGGGGCTTCGAAGAGCCCGATCGATCGTCCTGCGCGTCGCCCATCCTGCCTCCGGCTTGATCCATCCGTTGCCCGCGCGAAGCCCGCGCGCGGCGCGCGGGCAAGGTAGCGCGAATGGCGGACGCATGGGGTGGGTTTCCGCGGACGCGGTCGATCGCGCGCGCGCGTCGTCATCACGAATTCCCAGCGCTTTGCCGATAGACTCCCGCTTCGCCGTCCCGATCTCGAGCTCGACCCGTGACCCCTCCTCCCCCCGACTCGATCAACTGGAAGCGCATCCTCGAACTCGGAGGGTGCTATCCCCTCGATGCATTCCACTTCGTCCGCGACGGACTTGCGCACACCGTCGAGCGCGCGCTCACGCAGTCGAGCCTGCACGCCCATGGCGGAGAGCTCGTCCAGCCCGACAACCACCATGTGACGGGACAGCAGCTGTGCCTCGGGCTGCGCGACTACGCCATCGAGCGCTACGGCATGCTCGCGCCCGCCGTGCTCCAGCACTGGCACATCCACCGCACAGAGGACTTCGGACGGATCGTCTACGCCATGATCGAGGGCGAGGCTCTCTCGAAGACCCCCGAGGACTCCATCGAGGATTTCGCGGGCGTCTACGACTTTGACGAGGCCTTCAGCAACGCCCAGCTCGCGCAGCGGCTCGGCGCGAGGTAGGGCCTCTCCTATCGCGCGATCCCGCAGGGAGTTCCGCACGGCACAGCGTGGAGGGACCCTCTCGGAGGCCGATTTGCGGCCGAACCGCCCCCACGGACGCCCGTTTTTCCTTATCCTTCCGCGGTCGGAATTCGTTCGCGTCCTTCGGACTCGACCCGCGTCGCGCGACGCGGCGTG